>UQRJ01000204.1 GCA_900543345.1 uncultured Sporolactobacillus sp.
ATCTACACAAGGCTATTCGTCGGCAGCGTCAGATGTGTATAAGAGACAGGATAAGTACCGTCCGGCTGATGTTTGACGCTGAAATCCCGAGCGGATAAAGGGAAAATTTTCACTGAATGATAAAAGGAGGGAGGGAATTGCCCCACGCTGGCTTTTTGCTTGATCGGATGTTGGGCAGCAAAGACTCTGCGGCCTTTTTTATAAACGGCATCGATTACGAATTTTTCAAGTGATGATAAAATCACGAAATCGGCCAGGCGGCCAGGAGCGATCGATCCACGGTCGGTCAGTTTCATCCGGCGAGCGGGTGTAAATGTTCCGGCATAAATCGCATCGATGGGTGACATGCCCATTGAAATGGCCTTTTTGATCAGATGGTTCAAATGGCCTTTTTCGGTAAAAGAGTCCATCATCACATCGTCGGTGACGAAACAAAAGTTGTCTTTGATATCATGCGTGATTAAATAGTCAATGATGTCCTGTTTCATCGATTTTTCCTGAATCTCGACAAACATGCCGGATTGAATGCGTGCTTTTAAGCCGGTGACGGTCTGCAGCGTATGATCCGAATCGACGCCGGCGGCGAGGACCTGGTTCAGTTCGAGATCGAGCAGTTTTGGGACGTGACCCTCGATGACTAAATCAGGGTAATATTTTTTTATGTGATGCAGAATGCGGTTGGTCTTACAGTCAGGTTTGTTTAAAATGTCGACATAGTTCATCACTTCACCGAGGCAAGTCACTTTGCCTTCTTTCATCAGTTGATCGATTTCGTCGACGTCGATGCTGCCACCGTTTGTTTCCAGTGCCGTCGGCGGAACCGAACTGGGAATCGCATAGAACATGTCGGCGACGCAGGCTTTGCTGGCAGCAATCATCGCCTGCACCCCTTTGATCCCGAATACATTAGCCATTTCATGAGGTTCGGGAATAACGGTCGTCACCCCGTTTTGGATGAGTCCGAAAGAGAACGTTTCCGGTGTGACCATTGAACTTTCGACGTGTAAATGGATGTCGACCAAGCCGGGGATGAGATAGCGGTCGGTGCCGTCGATCCGCTCTTTGGCCGTAAAACAATCGTCCGCTCTTGGACCGACGTAAAAAATCTTATTGCCGCGGACAGCAACATTGGCGATGCTGAATTTTTTATAATAACTGTTGAAGACGTGAATGTTCTTGATCAATAAATCGACGAACATAAGTGGACCTCCTATCTAATCAACCGGAATAAGTTTATCGACGGGCAAAGTTAATGTAACCGACGTTCCCGGCGGAAATGGCGATTCCGTTTCCTGATTCACCTGGAATGATCCCAGCGGAGTAGCGACTTCATATTGATAGCTTCGTCCTAAAAAGGTACTTATTTTGATGCGACCGGGTAGTTTATTTTCCTCATCGCCGGTGGTTGACGATGTCGCCTGTTTTTGAATTATGATATCATCGGGACGGATGATTAATTTCATTGCCCGCTTCGAGGCAGAATCGAGCGCTTGATTTATTTTGAAGCGATAGGTTTTAGCCGTTAACACTGCGCAACGCTGGTTCTCGTGTCTTTCCGTACAATGTATGAGATTGGTAAATCCAATAAAGCGGGCGACGAACTCTGTTTGCGGCCGTTTATAAATGACTTCGGGACGGTCGACTTGTTCGATGGCCCCTTTATTTAAAATCGCGACTTTATCTGAAATAGAAAAACACTCTTCCTGATCGTGCGAAACGTAGATGGCGGTAATGCCCAATTCTTGCTGAATACGACGAATTTCGACGCGCATCGCTACACGCAGATTGGCATCCAGATTGCTCAATGGTTCGTCAAATAGCAGCAAATCCGGTTTTATCACTAACGCTCTGGCGATCGCTACCCGCTGCCGTTGACCGCCGGATAACTCCGCAGGGAATCTTTTCCCAAGCCCGGCTAAATTAACGGTCGCCATGATTTGCTTGACCCGCAGTTCAATGTCGTGGCGATTGACCTTTCTCAGTCGTAAACCGAAAGCGATATTGTCGAAGACCGTGAGGTGGGGGAACAAGGCATAGTTTTGAAAAACAAAACCGAAATGTCTTTTATTAATAGGAATATGGGTAAAGTCTTTATCGTTAAAAATCAATCTTCCCTTGGTCGCTTTTAAAAAGCCGGCAATGACTCGCAGAGTGGTTGTTTTTCCACAGCCGCTTGGTCCGAGCAGGGAAACGAGCTCGCCCTCTTCGGCGGCTAAATTGATGCCTTTTAAGATAATATTTTTATCATAAGCCGCAAACACGTTTTCAAGAGTAAGCAGTGACATGGATTAATCCCCTCGTTTTGTAAAATAAGACAAACCGGTGAGTCGATCGATGAAAAACATCAGTATAGCGGTCAGGACCATGAGTAAAACGGAGATCGCGGCGATCGTCGGGTCAAAATAATTTTCCACATATTGAAGCATTTGAATGGGCAGAGTGCTCACACCGGGACCGACGAGAAAAATAGACACATCGACGTTGTTAAATGACTCGAGGAACGCAAGCAGAATCGCGGCGATCAGTCCGGAACGGATATTGGGTAAGACGACTTTAAATAATGCCGCTATTTTTCCTGCCCCCAAGCTTAAAGCAGCTTCTTCAATGGTAAAATCGAAATTTGCCAGACTGGCCGAAACCACCCGAATAATAAAGGGAAGCATGATCACGGAATGGCCGATCAACAGACTGGTATAAATCGGGAAATGATACGCAACCACCACGTATTTTAACAGAGTGAAGCCAAGGACAATCCCCGGTATCAATAACGGCGAAAGAAAGATCATATTGACTGCTTTTTTCCCGATAAATTGATAGCGACTCAGGATATAAGCGGTAGGAAGACCGATAATCAGTGCAATCAAATTACCGATACAGGAAACAAAAACGGAAGTCTTAAAAGTCGTGATAAAAGCCTCTGTTGCAAAAATATGCCGATACCAGCGTAACGAAAGGCTTTTCGGCGGAAAACTCAAGTAACTGTCGGCACCAAAAGATGTCAAAAAGATGATCACCAAGGGGCCTAACAGGAAAATAAATGTCAGCCACGTGAAAACCGTCAATCCGCTATTTTTTTCGTTCTTCATTGCCTTTGTTCACCCTCTCGGATTTAATTTTCCGGCTGCGCCATTCATCAGGCTGACGATGACGAAGGTAATAACCATCATAATCGTTGCGATGATTGAAGCGGTGTACCAATCATTTAACGTCATGGTATTTTGATATAAAAATACCGACAGAACCTGTTGTTTACCGCCCAGCAGTGCCGGGGTCGTATAAGCAGTCAGACTGCCGACGAATACGAGGATGCTGCCCATAATAATCCCGGGCGTGGAGAGCGGAAATACAATTTTCCGAAACGCTTGTGATCGTGATGCACCGATACTCTCGGCAGCCAGAACCAGATCGTCGCTGATATTTTCCATGACCCCGATCAGCGATATGATCATCAAAGGCAGAAACAAATGCGTTAGGCCGATAACAATGGCCGTCGGTGTGTAGAGCAGTTTAAGCGGCTCGCTGGCAAGGTGCAGGTGCAGCAGAAATTGATTAATCATGCCATTTTTCCCAAGGATAATCATCCAACTGAATGAACGGACAACGGCGCTGGTCAAAAGGGGAAATACGGCCAAGCCGATCAACATCGTTTTCTTTCTCGAAGGCAATTTTGCAATATAATAAGCAACGGGAAAACCGATCAGAATGCACAATGCGGTGGTAGTCAAACTGATTTTTAAAGTAGCAAACAGAATTGCTATAAAATATCGATCTTTCATCATAGCCCAATAGCCATGAAACGAAAAATGTCCCTGTTGAACAAGCGTGGAGACAACTGTGAAAAATAGTGGAACGATCATAAACAGCATGAGAAAAAGCAATCCCGGCAGTATCAACAGATAAACACTATTTCTTTTCATATGTCTGTCTCCTGTTTTAAATCATGAATAAACATGCGTAAAAATCGGTCGCTGTCAACTTGTGTACATACCCTGGCATTCGGCTGCTTGCCCCACCGGTTCTGAAAGTCGCAAATTGTCTGTCCATCGCAGAGGTCGCTGTCTGTCTCAACATCGACATAGTAAGGATGAGTCGTAACGATTGACGGATCAAGGGCGACACCGACAGCGAGTGGGTCATGCAGTGCACAGGCTCGCTTGCCGCTACGTTTTGCGGACACGTCCATATAATGATCGGTCAGCCGGCGGACTAGCATTCCGGTGGGATCGCTTCCTAGCAGCTGAAGATGCTGCTCGGTCAGCAGGACGCGCCTGGTCACGTTAAGTCCTACCAGTGTGATGGGTAATCCGGCATGCAAAACGATCTTGGCTGCTTCCGGGTCAACATACATATTAAACTCGGATGTAGGTGTCACATTTCCGTAACTCGCAAAGACTCCGCCCATAATAATGACCCTTTGTACATTATCAACCATTTCCGGACATCTTTTAACGGCAAGAGCCAGGTTTGTCAGTGGGGCAGTCATAATGAGTGTGAGTTCATGTTTATGCGCCATCACCTGTTCGATTAGAAAAGTGACGGCGTTTGTTTGTTGATGAAGCGGACCGACCTTTAGATCGGCTAGCGCTCCGCCGAGGCCGTCTTTTCCGTGTACACGATGCTCGTAGCAGGGCTGACGAACCAGCGGTCGATTAGCTCCGCGGATAATCGGGATCTGCTGCTGCATGCCGAGCCAACGAATGATTTTGTTGGTGTTTAGCAACGACTGCTCCAAGGCAACGTTACCCGACACAACCGTAATACCGGCTAAATCGAAAGCCTGGGAATGCACAGCCAGTAAAATAGCTAATGCATCGTCGACCCCCGTATCAACGTCCATAATGATCTTTTGTCTTTTTATCGACACCATTCAACATCCCCTGATTCGTGAGAATGAAAAAAAGGGTGATACTGAAGTCAGTTCATCCTTTACCCGGCTCAACTATGCGAAGATGCGGAACCAGTTGGTCAACGGATTTTCCGATTCCACCGGAGTGTCCAAGCTTTTAAATGTTTATTGACAAAATTCATATCCAATTTCTTAAGATTTTTAAATGCATCGGCTCCATAGGTTAACCCTTCGGCTTGCTTGCTCGTCAGTTTAACGGTTTTATTGGCCGGCGAATCGATCTTGGCCAGTGCCGACCGTTCTTGTGCCGTTTTACTAATCTGCCAATTAATGAATTTTTCGGCCAGTGCCTTATTCTTAGATCCCTTCACGACATTAACCGTATTTTCGATCGCGTAGGCGCCTTCGGAAGGAATAACAAATTTTGCCGACGGAACCGCCTTCTTAATGTCATTTAAATACATTTCCATCATTGGCCCGACTGACGCTTCATCCTGTGAAAACATGTTGATAAAATCGGACGTTTGACTATAATATTTGACGACATTTTTATTGATGGTCTTCAGATTCTGAAATGCTTTATCTTCATTAAAATGATTGCCTGAATGAGCGGCGGCAATATCAACCAGCATCGGTCCGGAAGTGGAACTGATATCGGGAAGTGTCAGTTTGCCTTTGAGATTCGCTTGCCATAGATCATTCCATGAAGTCATTTTTGATTGAATCGATTTGGGATTATAGACGATGCCCAAACGGGAGATCTGTCTCTTATACACATCTCCGAGCCCAC
>UQRJ01000205.1 GCA_900543345.1 uncultured Sporolactobacillus sp.
CTGCCAAGCCTGTAGCGGACTTTCACCGCCAAGCTGTCGTCCATGCCGGGCGCACGCAAAAAAACGGCTTCCGCGGATGGGAAACCGTCACTCATTCCTACTTATTTTTACTTGCGAAAAATGCGGCGGCCTGGCGATACAATAACCGGGTATACGCTTTGGAACCGTCCGGATTGAGATGAATCGTATCCGGGGCGAAGTATTCCCGATGACCGGCACTGGCGCTATACCAGTCCGCCATCCGTACGTTATCGTAAACGGAGGCAGCCGTGCGCATCGTCTGGTTGACCTGGTCTTCCCATGGTCTCGGTACCCGCGCGGTTGTGACAATCACTCCGGCGTCCGGTCCGATTTGTTTGATCAATCGACTGATTTGTCCCCTCGTTACCGGGCCGTTTGTGCCAAGTTCGACGATCACCAGCTTACCGAGCGTGCCCGAGCGTTTCAACTGATCGATGATCGCCGGCGCTTCTTCAAAATGTCTGCCCTCACGCGCGTTAACCACGACATTGGCAAATTTAGCGCCAAGATAGGGCTTGATATCAACCATAATCGAATCGCCAATAATGGATACCGGCTGGGTGATTTTTCCCGCTACTGTCTTGCTCGCGCTCTCGTCGCTTTCCTTTGCTGATTCTCTATTGCTGTCTTTCTTCTGTTTACCCGGCTTGCTTGCCTCCGTTCGCGTCGCTTTCGATTTAGGCGTCGAATCGCTGCGTACCGGTTTAGCCGAATTCGTCCGGGACATTGCCTCATTATCTTCACTTTGGCCGGACTGATTATAGGCACGCACGGATTGTGATGGCGTATTCTGTTTCTCAGCGACCGGCCGGGCTCTCCCCTGCCCATAGGCCCACGCACCGGCTGTCAACAAGAGAAAAAGCCCCGCCGCCAGCGCCGTCACCCGCCAACGGACCGCCGGCGGTCGATTGAGAAAAGCATGCCGCAACCAGCGGCCGACCAGACCCGAACGAAAGGGATTCTCGATGAGTTTGAGCGACAGGGTCGAGATGACAATAATCAACACAATCTCGACGAAAAAGCGGGCAATCCGCGGCACACCGGCATCAAAATTATTTAACGAAAGCATAATAATCGGAAATTGCCACAGATACATGCCGTAAGAACGCAGGCCGATCCAGCGCAGCGGCAGGGTGCCGAGCACTTTGCCAATCCATGACGACGGATGCGCGCAGGCGGCAATCACGGCCGCCGTAGCCAGCGAAAGAAGAAACATACCGCCGCGATAAACAAAGGCATCGTACTCTGTGGAAAAGGCCATCATGCCGATCATGACGAGAAATCCGATCACCCCGGCCGTATTCAGACAAATCAATGAGGACCTCGTCAATGTATCCGATAATTGGCGACTGGGCCAGACCATCGCCAGCGCCGCACCAATGAGAATGGAAAAGGCCCGTGTGTCGGTACCGTAATAGACACGACTCGGATCGCTTCCCGGTTGAAAAATAAAACCCATTGCCGCAGCAGATAACACAGCACCGATCAGCGTCACCAAAACGATATGACGACGGAGACGCGGGTGACGAAACACAAACAAAATCAACAGCGGCCAGACAACATAAAATTGTTCCTCGACGGCCAGTGACCAGAAATGGGTCAATAGCGACGGGTGCGCGTAGCTTTCAAAATAAGAAAGATGATGGAAAATGTACCACCAGTTGCTGCAATAAAAAATAGCGGCAACAGCATCTTTTCGATAAGAATTCAGCAAGTCCGGACGGAAAAAGAGTTGCCACAGGAATAGGATGATCAGCACAAAAAACAGTGCCGGCAAAAGCCGTCTGGCCCGCCTGAGCCAAAATGTTTTCAGGCTGATCGCTCTGCGTTCATTCCATTCCGAAATTAAAATATCGGTGATCAAATAACCGGACAGCACGAAGAATACACTCACACCGAGCAATCCGCCCGACGCCCAGGGAAATCCAAGATGATAGAAGATCACCGCAAAAACGGCGATTGCCCGCAATCCGTCGAGCCCCGGCATATAACGGCGATGTTTCTCCCTCAACCATTCTCTTCGTTCGCTTTTTTCCTCTGTCGCTTTCACCGCTTGAAATGCATCGCTCCCCTGTCCCGCATTCTCTCTGTTAAGCTTGCCTGCGTGCATTATGTAATCAAACCCTCTTTTTCCTACTACCGTTTTCGGCACACATTTCTTTCTATGTAAAAGACGGTCGATGCTGCCTAAAACGGAACGACCGAAACTGATTTGTCCGAAGCGACACTTCATCGCTGTATGCACCGCCATCCGATCTATCACCGCCGGAAATCGCGAATGAAGTGCGTCATTATCGATTAACCAACTTTTCAATCACAATCGGGGATGTCATCGCGCCGATATGTTCATTCTAACATACGCATTAGGCAAATTCGACCGAACTTTGTCACTATCATTTGGTATAATATTCCTGGCTTTATTCCGACGCCAGCCGCTATTCGAGCTGCGTCTGATCCGTATACATACGATAATATCGGCCTCGCCGTGCTATCAACTGCCGATGTGTCCCCTCTTCGGCAATTCTTCCGTCTTCGACAACCAGAATCCGGTCGGCATCGTGAACGGTTGAAAGACGATGGGCAATGATAAAACTTGTCCGTCCCTTTCTCAGTTCGGACATACCTTCCTGCAGGTTGCGTTCGGTTTCCGAATCGACATGACTCGTTGCTTCATCCATGACAAGAATCGCCGGATCGGCCAGAAACGCCCGGGCAATCGTCAGCAACTGCCGCTGCCCCTCGCTTAACCCGGTACCGCTCTCGTCCAGAACCGTTCGATAGCCCTTCTTCATCGCGGAGATAAAACCGTCTGCACGAGCTGCCGCAGCCGCGCGCCTGACTTCGGCTTCCGTCGCATCCGGTTGTCCGTAGCGCAGATTTTCAATGACGCTTCCATGAAAAAGATAGGTATCTTGCAGAACCATTCCAAACAGTGCCCGGTAATCCGAACGCCGAAAGTCGCGAATATCCGTTCCGTCTAGTAAAATTCGTCCGCAAGTGGGATCGAAAAAGCGCGTCAGCAAATTGACGATCGTCGTTTTTCCCGCTCCGGTCGGCCCGACCAGCGCAATCTCTTCACCCGGCTTAACCCGAAAAGCAATATCGCGCAATACCGGATGTTCGGGATTATAACTGAACGATACGTCGTCGAAGACAATCTCACCACGCACATGGCCGATTCTCTTGGCATTTTTCCGGTCAGCCGTTTCTTCTTTCTCATCCAGAATTTCAAATACCCGCTCCGCCCCGGCGACGGCCGATTGCAATGTATTGAAGATCGAGGCCACGTCGTTCAGCGGGCGGGAAAATTGTCTGGAGTACGTTAAAAAGCTGGCGATCATGCCGACGGAAATCATGTTCCAGACAGCCAGCAAGCCGCCGACGGTCGCCACCGCCGCAAAACCGAGGTTGTTGATCACGTTCATCAGCGGCATCATATACCCCGACCAAATCTGCGCCTTCGTGCCGACATCCGTCAAGCGTCGGTTAACTGTCGTAAAGGTCTCAATCTCCTCTGACTCGTGGCTGAACGCCTTAATCACGCCAAGGCCTGAAACCGACTCTTCGATTTGACTGTTCAGCGTCCCAAGTTCCTGCTGCTGACGCAAAAATAATTTGGCCGTCCGTGAAGCAATCGTCCGCGTCAGCAGAAACACAAGCGGAACCGTGATCAAACTGGCAGCCGTCAGGATCGGACTGATCCAGATCATCATCGCGAACGAACCGACGATCATGATCAGATCATTGATCAGCTGCACCGTCGATTGCGAAACGGTCACGTCGATATTCTCAATATCGTTCGTTAGCCGGCTCATTGTATCGCCGTGCGGGCGGTTGTCGAAAAAAGCGATCGGCAGTTTCTGCAGTTTGGCAAACATCGCGGTCCTCAAGCTCATGACGATACGTTGGCCGACCGTAGCCATCAACCACCCCTGAAAGAAGGTCAGCAATCCGTCGAGCAAATAAAACAATCCCAGAACCGCCAACATCATCAGCAACATTGAGAAATGAACCGATCCCGGATGAACGCCGATCTGATTAATAGCCAGACCGATCAAATAAGGCATCAACAGTGAAACAACGGAATCAGCCAGAATCAGAAAAGAAACGAAGACTAGCGTACTCTTTTCGGCCGCAAAAAAACGCCAGAGCCGTCGCAGCGTATGGTTCATGTTCTTCGGTTTTTCAACCGGCGCGAACCGCGCTGCGCCGCGGGGGCCGCCACGCCTTCTCCCCGGCATCGGCGGACGCACGTCCGTCGCTTTCTTCTCACTCATCCGTCTTCGCCCCCTCCCCAATCTGGGCACGGTACATCTTCCGATAATATGGCGAACGCTTCATAAGTTCCGGATGAGAACCGATGGCCTCAATCCGTCCGTTATTTAAAACGATGATCCGATCGGCGCCGACAATCGAAGCAATCCGCTGCGAAACAATCATGCAGGTCGTCCCGCACGCCGCTGACTGCAGATTGCGACGGATCCGGTACTCGGTCTGTGCATCGAGCGCACTCGTTGCATCGTCGAGAATCAACAGTTCCGGTTCTCGGATCAGCGCACGGGCGATCGACAACCGTTGCTTTTGACCACCGGAAAAATTAACGCCGCCCTGGCCGACCGGAGAATGATAACCGTCCGGCAGGCGGCGAATAAACGCATCGGCTTCGGCAATTTTCGCCGCGCGGCGGACAGCCTTTTCGTCCGCATCGGCATTGCCCCAGCGGATATTTGCTTCGACCGTTCCGGAAAAAAGCAGCGGACGTTGCGGAACGACTGCAATGCGCCGGCGGAGTGCCTCTTCCGGATACGTCCTGACATCCTGACCGGCCACGACAACGGTTCCTTGGGCAGGGTCGTAGAATCGCAGGATTAAGTGAATCAGCGTCGTTTTCCCCGAGGCAACGGGGCCGGTGACGCCGACCACATCGCCCCGGCGAACGGAAAAATCGATATTGCGAAGGAACGGATGGGCAGCATCGCCATAGGAAAAAAACACATGGCGGAAGGCAAGCGCCGGTTCCGCGTCCAGGACTGGCGGAGAAACCGAGGCAGCCGGAAAGGTGATATCCGCCTGTTCATGAAACACGGCACCGATGCGCCCGGCGGAAGCACGCGCCCGGACAAACATGTTCAACGCGTTGTTGACCATCATGATCGCGAACAATATTTGCATCATATAGTTCGTCAGGGCAATAATCGAGCCGACCTGCATCGAACCGTGTTGAACACCGAGACCGCCGAACCAGAGAATGGCGACAATGCTGCCGTTAACGGTCAGATTAATCAGCGGGCCGAAAAAGCTGCCGATTTTCGCGGCTCCGGCAGAATAGCGGGCAAGCGTCCGGTTGCGGCGATCGAATCGTTGTTCCTCAAACGGGCCGCGATTAAAAATTTTGATCACCCGCACGCCCTTCAGATAGTCCTGCAGTGTTTGATTGATCTCGTCAAGTGCAGTCTGCACATGATGAAAAAAAGGATAACTGATTCGCATATTCAAATAGATCAGTAAAACAATCAGCGGTGCGGCGGCAACCAATATCTGTCTCTTATACACATCTGACGCTGCCGACGAATAGCCTTGTGTAGA
>UQRJ01000206.1 GCA_900543345.1 uncultured Sporolactobacillus sp.
GAGATGTCTTAGGGTCTCGTGGGCTCGGAGATGTGTATAAGAGACAGGTCGTAGCCGGCCGATGATTGACCGCGGGCTTAAAATACCAGTCTTTTGCATAACCGGGCAGCGGATGCCAGATAAGTAAAACAGCGGCCAGGATCACTGCCGGTTTCAGCCTGTTCATAATGATCACCTCGCCCGATAGGGTGACCTTTTCTCCGTGAATTATGTGTGATCGTCGGTCCGATGCGTACGCCAATCGTCCCGAAAGCGGCGGATCCGGATTGCCAAGTCGTCCAGCAGTCCGAGCAGCCGGTCGAGATCTTCAACTGAGACCGAGCGCTCGTCGAAGGCAGCCACCATGTGCGCCGTCAACTGGATCCGGTTCTTTAAATAGGCGACCTGAGCCGCCTTTGATTGTGTCGCTCTTCCCAATTTGCGCCCCTCCCACTCCCTTCACTTTATCATAACAGGAGGCGGGCATCATTCGCCATTGTAACGCAGCGACAGATGATCCTGAATCGGCATCCAGGCACCGATGCCGCGCTGTACAATGTTTTTTACTTCCAGCTGTTGCCGGCTGCCTTTGAGAACGAGAAACACTTCGCCATAGGTAATCTTTCCTCTTTCGTTCACTGCCGGAACAAAACCCGTTAAGCGGCCAATTCGCTTGGCCTGTACACGATACGGCCGGTCAATCCGCGTTCCGCTGCCGACAATCGTCGAGAAGCTGATCGGCAAATGCGTTTTGCGCATCGCTTTGGCCATAATCAGTTGATTGACTTCTTCTTGTTTTGGTACCTTGGCCGTCAGTCCGCCCGTTACCTTTGATTGCACTTTTTGAACATAACTGAATGGTTGAGCTTCTTTACTGCCCCGGGCGTCGACGGCGTTTTCGTTCACTTTCTTATATTCCCAATTAATCGATGTCTCTTTCGATTGGTAATTCAGCGGCCATTCACCTAGATAGATGATTGCCGAATAGCCGATCGACCACTTGGTCGGATGAATCGCCGATTCGTTCAGCAACTTGATTAAAGATGGGTTTTCGATCGGTACTGTCGCTGTTTTTAACAATGCTTTCGCCAGCGCGCCGGGTACGAGTTCGGGGGCGTCATGCGACGGATTCGGATACGTATTTTCTTTCGAAATGTCGACCACCGACTCGGGCAGTTTTTCGGCAATCGGCGCTTTGGCCTGCAGACTGAGCGGCATACCAAGTAAAAAGGCAACGCAGCAAAATGCCGCAAGTAATTTGTTCATCGGGGATCGCTCCTTTTTCCCTCTAGTCTTTTCCGCCCCAACCGAAATTATCCGTTTTTCGCGGTTGGCAAGGCGGTCCAGATTCTTTATAATTAGTCTTTGTCATGCAAAAGGGAGCGAAAGAGATGAATACGCCCGCACGCGAAAACGATACGTTTCGTCTGGCACCGATCATCGCGGCTGTGCTGATCTGCGGCGTCGCCGAAGGCATGTTATTGCCGCTTGTAGCCACGCTGCTGGAGCGGCGCGGCGTCGATGCGGTCGTGAACGGCGTTGGCACAACCGCGTTGTATATCGGCATGCTCATATCGCTGCCGTTTATGGAAAAACCGCTTCGCCGCTTCGGTTATAAAACACTTCTGGCCGGCGGACTGGGGATGATTGCGCTCTGCCTGCTGCTATTTCCCGCTCACTATAGCTTCGCATTCTGGTTCTTGCTCCGACTGATCGTCGGCATCGGCGACAGTATGCTTCATTTTGCGGCGCAGACATGGATTATTGTCGAAAGTCCCGATGAGCGGCGCGGCCGTAATATCGCGATCTACGGTTTTTCGTTTGGAGCCGGATTTGCCGCCGGTCCGCTGCTGATGCAACTGCTCATCTTCGGCACGGCGGCGCCGTTTGTTGTGACAGCGCTGCTCTGCCTGCCCATTTTGATCCGTTTGCTTATCTTGCCTAATAGTATTCCCGCAGTGACGGATTCGGGCCGTGCCTCCAGCGGGCCGGCCCGTTACTGCCAGACTTTTATCGTTGCCTGGTCCGGGTTGCTCGCGACATTCGGCTATGGATTCATGGAAGCGGCGCTCAACAACAGTTTTCCGGTGTTCGCGATGCGCAATGGCCTTGGCATAAAAGCAGTCGTCTGGCTGCTTCCCGCCTATGTCACCGGCGGGCTGCTGACGCAGATCCCGCTCGGCATTCTCGGTGACCGCATCGGCCGGCGTCGCCTGCTGCCGGCCGTCGCCGTAATCGGCGCTGGCATTTTCAGCGCATCGGGATGGTTTACTTCCAGTTTTGCCGGCCTTCTGATTACCTTTTCGGCGGCCGGGATGGCGACGGGTTCACTTTATTCACTGAGTATGGGTTATGTCGGCGACCGGTTGCAGCCATCTCTGGTTCCGCTCGGTAATATTCTGATGAGCTTTTTTTACAGTGTCGGCTGTATGGCCGGCCCGCTTGCCGGCAGTGTGACGATCCGCTTCATCCCAAGAAGTGGTTTGTTCTACAGTATTTCCGCCATGCTTGCGATCGTCGCGGCTGGCGTGCTGATTCAGCAACGCCAATCGTTTTCCCGGCCCCGGAGCGAAACTTCCGGTCGACCGCCGCATAGATTGTAACTGAACTGCAAGGTTATTGCAGCGCAAAAAAGGGCGCTGCATCGCGCCCGTAACCGGAGGCCCTCGCTATGAAAAAAGAATTAATCATGCCTGACTTATCGCTTGCCTCGCACTGGGCGGGCCGGCGAGTAACGACCGCCGAACTGCTCGGCAGCCCGGCATTAATTCATTTCTGGTCGATCAGTTGCCCGAAATGTATCCGCTCGTTGCCCGTTATCCGCTCGATTGCCAAGCATTGCCGCGGAAAGCTGCGGACGGTCGCTGTGCATCAGCCGCTTGGTACAGGCGACATGGATGCGGATACCGTTGCCAAAACATTTTTCGCTCATCACATGAACGAACCGTTGTTAATCGATAATCGCCGTCGGCTCGCCGCCGCATTCGGTAACCGCTATGTGCCTGCCTATTACTTATTCGACGACGACGGCCGACTCGTTGAATATCAGCTGGGCGAACGCGGCGCGCTGCGGATCGACGCAACCGTCCGCCGGCTGATAGGTGCGTAAAATCGCCCGATCGTGCGCCTGAGCGCTTCCGTGCTTATAAAGTCCGATCTGCCGATAAAGCATTCATGGCGACGCAAAGAATCGCGTCAACTACCACCACGCCGTTTTTTTTTTACGAAAATCAAGCAGCCGTTTCTAAGCGAATCGGTTGCTAAGCCGGGGCTTACGACGTGTAAAAAAAGATGATCCGCCGGCAAAAACGGACAGCGCCGAGTCCGAGACGGCCGATCACCGCACCGATTGTGTTTAATAGAATATCGTCGATGTCGAAAATGCGCGAGGCAAAACTATATTGCGCCAGTTCAATTACAAAACTGAACAGGATTGCCGCCAGTATGAGTGCGAAAAAACCGCGGATACGCCGAAAGACAAGCGGAAGCAAGCAACCGAAGGGAAGAAAAAGCAGCAGATTGCCGAAGATATTTTTCATAATCAGCACTGCGTCACCGCTGCGAAGCATCAGCATCAGACTGCGGAAGATCATCAGATTTCCCGATTTTCCGTATGTATAGTAATTATGAGTCAGCAACGTCAGGCTCAACACAGAAGCCACATAGGTTAAAAAAACAGACTGTAGAATGCGATTGGCCATCGGTTCTCACTCCCTGTGCGCAGGCGGGTTTGTCCCTCTATGTTTATGTCCGTACCCATCGATTCATGACCGCTGCATTTACAAACGCCGCGGCCCCTTTTTTTTCAATTGGAACCGAAGCGCATTAATCTCGCCGCCGACGATAATTGTCAGCGCGGTCAGATAAAACCAGAGCATCAGCACAATAATGCCGCCAAGCGTTCCGTACGTCGTGACATAATGGCCAAAATAACGGACATAAAAGGAAAATGCGTAGGAAGCGATTTGCCAACCGGCGCCGGCCATCACCGCACCGACCGCGACATCGCGCGGCCGAAGGCGAATATTCGGACCAAGCATATACAGCAAAACAAAAATCACGATCATCAGCGCAAATGTTGTCAGGGTGCTAAGCAACGACCAGGCATCGGCAAAGGTGTCGGATAAACCGAGATAGCGAAACAATGCCCGCGCCCACGCTGCCGAAATCACATTGATCGCCAGTGCCATCGCGACCGTAAAAATCATCGCGACTGTAAAACACATTGCGAGCAAGCGGGTGATAAAAAACGGCCGGGTCTCCTTCACGCGATAGGCACGATTAAGCGTCCGCATGAGTGCATTAACGGCATTCGACACCGGCCAGAGCGTGGCGATCACACCGACGGAAAGTAACCCGCTGTTTTTCGTAAACACGCTGCCGATATTTTGGCGGATCAGATCAGTCGCTTCGCTGGGAAGATAGCGCGACAGAAACGGCATGACCTGGGCCTGCGTCAAACCGACATACGGAATGACCGCGAATAAAAAAATCACAAGCGGGAAAAGCGACAACAAAAGGTAATACGCCAGTGTTGCCGCCAGATCCACTGTGTGATCATCAATTAAACGCCGGCCGAGAAGGGCAAGCCATCGTCCCGCTTCCCGGAATTCTTCTTTCTTTATCATCGGTTCCCCATCCCCGTGTCACGATCTCCGTCGAAACCCGAGCTCTCCCTAGAGCTTACTGCTATCCAATCCGGTCTCTTGGCCGCTCAGCGCATTCGGCAGCGACGTTTCGGTCTCCAGGCGCTGCAGCGCATCCGATTCGGAATCGATCAGCACCGGTTCGTCAAAACGAACTAAGCTTTCTCCCGTGCGACGGATCTTTCCGGCCATTTCACCCAGCTCACCGCCGGCTTCCATCACATACCGATATGCGCTGCCGCTGTCCTTACGTGCCTTATCTGCATAGTCGATCATCTGTCGAAAATCCGCTGACACCTCGCGAGCTACCCCTTGCAGCCGCGAGCCGGTCAGCGATAGATAACGGCCAACCTGCTGCGGATGGTTGTAGATTGTGCGGATCAGCTTTGCGCTTCCCGACGCCGCCGACGACAAGCGGTTTCCCCAGACCGCCCGCGTCTGTCGGCCGAGCAGTGACAGACCGCAGCCAATCGCTCCGCCGATCAGCATCCATCTGCCCGTCCGGCTTCTGCCATACATGCTCATCAGACTCTGCCTCCTCGCAGTGATAATAACCCCAAAAATCGGGATTACGCTGTTAGTTTGCGCTAGGGGCAGCCATAATATGAAGTAGCATGCGCTGTGTGTTATTGGAAAAATACCTATTCCGTTACGTTCGGCAAAACGAGCGCCGAAGCAGCAAAGCCGCCGCAGACGCATCCTTTTGACTCTTAGGAATATGCCGGTACCTCCCCGCGGTACCGACTGCATAAGCATTTCCGGAAAACCGTTTTACGGTCGAAAAGTCGTTGCCGCGTGGCATTAATGCGCCCTCGCGCGCCACTCCCGCAATACCGGCGCTGTTGCAGAAAAGATCATTCTGCCGCAACGCTTGTTTCGATAGCCAGTCTTCGTTGCTTTTTTGCTGCGCTTCACACCTGTCTCTTATACACATCTGACGCTGCCGACGAATAGCCTTG
>UQRJ01000207.1 GCA_900543345.1 uncultured Sporolactobacillus sp.
AGATGTCTTAGGGTCTCGTGGGCTCGGAGATGTGTATAAGAGACAGTTCTTACATCGAGTTGACTATCATATTTCATCAGGTAATACCAAGGGAGTTGAACGAAATATCGTTTTCGGCATGCTTCCTTGGGGACTTTCACGTGCCATTCCGGTCTTTCTCATGCTTATTCTAGGTAACCACGTCGTTAACTTAATTGTTCAAAAAATGCCGCAATGGTTGACTAACGGCCTTTCTGTTGCAGGAGGAATTCTTCCGGTTGTCGGTATTGCTATTTTATTACGTTATCTGCCGGCAAAAAAGTTCGTTGCCTACCTTATCATCGGTTTTATTGCTGCATCTTATTTAAAAATTCCAATGCTCGGCGTTGCACTCTTAGGAACCGCATTAGCCATCATTTATTACAAAAAAGGTTCGGATCACGAGGATCACAATCAGGGGAATACAACTAAGGAGGTATACCGTAATGAGCTCGGAGAATACGAAGACTAAAGTCATCACAAAGCACGACCTATTTCGTGCCAACTGGCGTTGGCTGTGGGCCAGCCAAATCTGCTGGAATTACGAACGAATGATGTCAACTGGTTATCTATATACCATTTTGCCGATCATGAAGAAGTTGTATAAAGGCAAAGACGAGCTTATCAAAATGATGCGGATGCAAAATCAATTTTTCAACACAAATGCTTATATCGGCGGTTTCATTGTCGGCATGGATATGGCAATGGAAGAGAAAGAGGGCTCAAAAGCGCAAGAAGCGATTGCCGGTTTAAAAGCCGGCCTCATGGGCCCGTTTGCCGGTGTCGGCGATACCATATTCGGTGTCATTTTACCAACGATTTTCGGATCAATCGGTTCCTACATGGGGTTAAAAGGAAGTGCCATTGGCGCACTATTGTGGCTTGCTGTTAACTTCGCGGTCCTTTGCTTACGGTTTTCATTTTTGCCGCTCGGTTATGCACAAGGCGCAAAGCTAATTAGTGCAACCGGTGAAAAACTAAGCAGAATTACTGATTCGGCAATTTTGCTCGGCATAACCGTTGTCGGTGCGTTGATTCCAACCGTGATAACAGCCAAAGTCCCTTTTGTTTTTCATACCGGAAAAGTCACATTAAAGATGCAATCGATTCTCGATCAAATTATGCCGGCACTCATACCTGCTCTTCTTGTTGGGTTAGTATACTGGTTGCTGGGCAAGAAAAAAGTCACATCCACAAAGATGATTATCTTTGTGATGATTTTAGGCATTGTACTCAGTGCGCTGCATGTATTAGGTAAATGACAACTCCGGTATTTGCGAGTAACCGGCAAAACATATCAATCGTTAATGGCGTAGAAAGTACAACCGTTAATGGCGTAGAAAGTACAACAGTCTTTCCTACGCCGCTTTTTATTTATGGATCAGTCAGGCAGGATTTTAAGCACTCGGGAATGGAGATGATTATCATGCCAAAAATTACATTGGAAATCTGTTGCGGCTCTGCAGAAGACGTTATTCAATCTAAACAGCACGGCGCAGATCGTGTTGAACTCAATTCCTGCCTTTTTTTCGGCGGACTGACGCCGAGTATCGGCGAATTGAAGATCGCCCGAGCGACAGACATCGAAATCATTGCCATGGTGCGGCCGCGCACCGGGGGATTCTGCTACACAAAAAACGAATTCGAAACGATGAAAGCCGATGCCAAGTGTTTGCTGAATCAGGGGGCCGATGGTATTGCGTTCGGTTTTCTGAAGCCGGACGGCACTATCGATGAAGACCGGTGTCAACAAATGTTGGCGATCATCGGCGATCGGGTCAGCGTTTTTCACCGCGCCTTCGATGTTGTCACCGACTGGAAAGCAGCAATGAATGTCCTCTGTCGATTAGGCGTATCCAGGATTTTAACCAGCGGCCGACACGCAACGGCCCTGCAAGGAACGGCAACTCTAAAAGAAATGAGGCAATTTGCGGCCGGGCGCATACAAATTCTTCCGGGAGCCGGCATTCACGCAATGAATGCCGAGAAAATTATTAGGTCGACCGGATGCAATCAAATCCACGCCGGATTAAGAACAGTAGCTTTTGACAATTCATCAACCGGAAATCCGGCTATTCATTTTGTCGGTAGTTCCCTTCCGGCCGAAGGTGAATTTGACTTAACAAATAAAGAGAAGGTAATTGAGTTAAGGAAAGCTGTGGATTCATTATAACGCGTAATCCACCGCACATTCATAGCCAAAAAGAAGACCGGCAGGAAAAAGGACAATGCTGAAGCCTTTTCTTGCCGATCTGCATTTTCGGGGGCGGACTTCATAAGTGCTGCCGCCCTTCTTTTCGTCATGCTGGGTCTTTCCATAGACAATGATCTGTTATGATAAAACGGAACGGGCGCAAAAGCTCTCGCCAAAATCGGAGTCCACCAACAAATTTATCCGGCTCGATTAAATGGATTGGTAAAATAACGATAACGGACTTATGCTTTATACTTTAACACCCCATTGAGATAGGTCGCCTGCAAACTCATATCGGGCTTTAAAACCAAGAAATCGGCCTCTCTTCCCGGTATAATGGCTCCACATTGGTCATCGATGTTTGAACTCTTGGCCGGAACCGAACTGGCCATATTTATTGCCTCGGCAGGCGTCGCAATATCCCAATCCACGACATTTTTGACGGCCTCATTTAATTTTAAGATGCTGCCGGCAAGGCTGTTTCCTTCTTTTAACTGAGCCATTCCATTTTTAACATAGACTGGAAGTTCGCCGAGGTAATAGTCTCCCTCGGGCATTAAACCTGCCCGCATGCAATCCGTGATTAAAGCGATGTGTTCCGGGCCTTTTAATTTAAACAGAATGCGAACAGCCTCTTTATCCACATGATGGCCATCACAGATCAACTCGTCATAGACGGCGCTCAATCCCATTGCCGCTCCCGCCATGCCAAGCCGACGATGATTGAAACCGCTCATGCCGTTAAAGGTATGCGTGAAGACTGTCGCACCGGCCTCAACGCAGGCCTTGGCCTGTTCAAAGGTAGCGTTGCTATGGCCCAGGGCAACGGCAACTCCTTTATTGACGACATGTTTTATAAAATCAACGGCTCCCGCTCGTTCCGGAGCAATGGAAATCTTTTTAATGATACCTCGAGCGGCTGCTTGCCACCGATCAAACAGCGAAATGTCCGGATCAACAAAATACTTGGGATTTTGCGCTCCTTTATGCTCTTCGGTATAAAACGGCCCCTCCAAATGGATCCCTTGAATTTTTGCGCCATCCACCTCTTGATAATGTTGACCGATGGTTTGACAGACCGCCAAAAATTCAGCAAATGAAGCCGTTAATGTCGTCGGTGTCCATGAAGTGACGCCGCATTTTAATAATCCTTCAGACATTTTGTTTATGCCGTTCCAGCTGTTGTCCATGATATCATGATCGAGCAAACCGTGAATATGCGTGTCGACCAGCCCCGGGGCCACCCAATAGCCCTGGTAGTCGACAACCTTTTCTCCCTTAGGTAAAGCAGTTGAAAAATGACCGAACTGATGACGATCGGTGATTTCCAAATACCCCTTACCTTCCGTGTAATTCGGCAGGAAAAACTTATCTGCATGAAGATAATAAGTCAACGATCTTCTCCTCCATTCATAAAAAAAGCTGGCATCAGGCCAGCTCGGCATCATTATGCCAAAAGTTTGAAATAGGCTCCGACAAGTCCAACGACTACGGTAATGATGATCAGTGTCATCGGCGAACGTCCTTTTCTCAACATCCAGAAGCAAAAGAAGGTAAAGAGAAGCGGAACCAGTTGGGGCATAATCTTATCCAGCACCCCTTTTTGCAGCGCAACCGTGACTTTACCGGCGTGAATCGTTACGCCGAATTTAAAGGAAACATACGTCGCAACCAGTGCCCCGATAACCGTTAAACCGACAATCGAAGCAGCCCGACCAATCTTTTTGGTATTCTCTTTCATTGTCGCTATGGCTCGAGTCCCTGAAGTATAGCCATAATTCATCAACCAGAAAATCAACGAAAAGTGTACTGCATTAAATATGATTAAAAACAGGATTGGACCGAAGAAGTTTCCTTGCATGGACAATGAAGCGCCGATGCCGGCCGTGATCGGCAATAAGGTCAGCCAAAATAGCGCGTCGCCGATGCCGCCGAGAGGACCCATCAAAGCAACTTTAATGCCTCGGGTAGCCGATCGATTCTCTTTATTTTCCTCCATAGCCGTAATAATACCTTGAATAAAAGTAACAAGGAACGGATGCGTATTAAAAAATTGCAAGTGATCCAGTAACGCATTGGATAAGTCTTTTTTATTTTTATGAATTTTTTTCAAGGCGGGAATCAAACTGTATGTCCAGCCGCCGCCCTGCATTCTTTCATAGTTAAAAGAAGATTGCAATAACAGCGAACGCCAAACCATTCGGTGCAAATCTTTTTTGCTAACCACTTTACGAACTGTCGGATCTTCAAAGGTATTGGGAATATTAACGACCTGACTCGTTTGATCCTGTTTAGATGCCATTGCTGTAATCCTCCCCGTCCGCTAAATTAGTTGTGCTCGGCGCTCTACCGCCGCCGTCATGGTTACCGGGTTTGAAATAATCATATCCCGCAATCGCCAATCCAATAATAGCCACGCCCAGAATCGGCAAGTTCAAGTAGGCGGCCAGTACAAAGCCGACGGCAAAGAAAGGAAGGTACTGGTTCTTCCACATGATTTTTAGCAGCATCGCAAAACCAACTGCCGGCATAATGCCGCCCGCGAAAGAAAGACCGCTCAAGATCCACTGCGGTACCCAATCAACGAAAGCTTTTGCCTGAGAAGCTCCCAGGTAGATCGGTAAGAAGGCAATAATGAAATAACCAATGAATAAAATGGCCGGTTGCAAAAAGCTCAGGCGGTCAATTGCCCCTGTATCAGCCTTTTTCGCTTTATTATCCATAACATGCATGACCGGCGAAAAAACGGTAAACAGTAAAGTAATCAGCCCTTGCACAGCTACTGCGAACGGAACGGCTACTCCGACAGCCACCTTAGGGTCTTGATGAGTGAGAATGGCAAAAGCTGCACCGACCACTCCGCCAATGACAACATTTGGCGGCTGTGCCCCGGCGAGCGGCACCATGCCGGCCCAAACCAATTCCAACGTCCCGCCGACGATTAAGCCGGTCTTAAAGTCTCCCAGGATTAACCCGATGATCGCCCCGGTAACAATGGGCCGATGGATATGAGTTAAACCATTATACAAGTCAATACCGGCGATGCCGGCCCAAATGCCAATAAGCAACGCTTGTGCTAACATTCGTTTTCCCCCCTTAGCTTTTCTTATACTTTTTTAATAGACTCATCATATCGGCAGCATGTTCACTGGGTATTCCTTGCACTTCCAAAGCGACGCCCAGCTTATTGAGTTTATTGAAAGCATCGACATCGTCTTCGCTTACGGAAATCGTTTCCGACAATTGCTGTTTTCCCTCAGCAAAGTGTAAATTACCGATATTCCACTTTTTAACGGGCACGCCTCCTACCGCTGTCTCTTATACACATCTCCGAGCCCACGAGACCCTAAGACATCTCGT
>UQRJ01000208.1 GCA_900543345.1 uncultured Sporolactobacillus sp.
CTACACAAGGCTATTCGTCGGCAGCGTCAGATGTGTATAAGAGACAGGGATAAATATGAGAAATATCATCATGTCAAATATACCGATGAAGCGATCAAAGCTTGCGTAGCGTTATCGGCACGTTACATTCAGGATCGTTTTCTTCCCGATAAGGCCATCGATTTGATGGATGAAGCCGGGTCGAAGATGAATCTGAATCTGACGCCTGTGGACACGGAAAGCGTCAAGAAAAAAATCAAGGAAATTTCCGCAGCGAAGGAAGAAGCAACAAAACGTGAACAGTTTGAGCAGGCGGCAAGGTTGCGCGATCAGGAGCATGCTTACCAGAAACAGCTTGAACAGCTGGAAAAAATTAAGGCCAATGGCTCCGAACCGCCGGTTACCGGCCAACAAGCGGTAGTCACTGACGAGCTCATTCAGCAGATTGTCGAGACACGCACCGGCATTCCGGTTAGAAAGCTCCAGAGAGACGAGCAGAACAAGATGCGTAACCTCGCCGAACAGTTGAATAAGCGTGTGATTGGCCAGAAAGAGGCTGTGGAAAAAGTCGCGCGCGCGATTCGCCGCAACCGCACCGGCTTCCGCAAGTCGACGCGGCCGATTGGTTCGTTCCTGTTTGTCGGACCGACCGGCGTCGGCAAAACAGAGTTGGCCAAACAGCTGGCCGCTGAGATGTTCGGCGATCCGGAAGCGATGATTCGCCTTGATATGAGTGAATATATGGAGAAACATTCGGTCGCGAAACTGATCGGTGCGCCTCCGGGCTATGTCGGCCATGAAGAAGCCGGGCAGCTGACGGAGAAGGTACGCCGCAAACCGTATTCGATCATCTTGCTCGACGAAATTGAAAAGGCGCATCCGGATGTCATGCATATGTTTCTGCAGATCCTTGACGACGGCCGGTTGACCGATAGTCAGGGACGGACAGTCAGCTTCAAGGATACGGTCATTATCATGACGAGTAACGCGGGCATCACGAACCGGACTTCGACGGTCGGTTTCGGCCGGACCGACAGCCATTCGGATATGATCAAGCAATTGGAAAATTACTTCCAGCCGGAATTTCTCAACCGTTTCGATGCGATTGTTAAATTCAATTCGCTGACCAAGGAAAATCTTGTGGCGATTGTCGATCTGATGATGGGCGACATTGAAAAAGCAGCGAAAGAACAGGGACTCAACCTGAGCATTACCGAGCCGGCGAAGCACAAACTGGCCGAACTCGGTTACAATCTCGAATTTGGCGCCCGTCCGTTGCGTCGTGTTCTGGAAGAAAAAGTCGAAGACAAGATTTCCGATCTGTTGCTGGAGAATGAGCATGTAAAATCGATGGTCGTCGATACCGAAGGCGATCATGTCGTTGTTAAAGCAGCGTAAAGTCTTTTATGAGGGGAGTCGGAATTGTTCCGGCTCTTTTTTTTACAAAAAAACCGGCATCCCGTTTGAGATCCCGGCTTAATCCGTGGTTCGGCCTCTTCGATCTTCAGATGCCCTCTTCTTGATACACATGATCGGGAATCTGAAACGGATTGTCTTTGTTAATTCGATCGAAAAACAGAATGCCGTTCAGATGGTCGATTTCATGTTGAATGGCAATAGCCGGATAGCCTTTCAGGCGAAGCGTCAGCGGCTTGCCATCGATGTCAAAGGCTTTAACTTTCACTCTGGCGCATCTGGGTACATATCCCGGAACTTCGCGGTCGACCGACAAGCAGCCTTCTCCGCCCTGCAGAAAAGTCTTTTCGACCGATTGGCTGACGATTTTCGGATTGGCAAGCATATATTCGTAGTGTTTGCCTTTGCTGTCGTTCAGGTAGAGGGCGATGAGCCGTTTGCTGATCGCGATCTGCGGGGCGGCGAGGCCGATGCCCGCACGGAGGTGGTACTTCTTTGCGATTTCTTCGTTCTGGCTGTTCTTCAGAAACTGAAGCATCGCTTTCAGTGTCTGTTTTTCTTTATCCGTTAGTGGAAGAGACACCTCGCGTGCGACCTGTCTGAGGATTGGATTGCCTTCTCGTATGATATCGTCCATCGTTATCATGATTGCCTTACTCTCCTTCATTGTGCTTCGAGCTTTTAATGATACTTTTAGTGTATCATTAAAAGGTCGGACTGTTCACTATCTTGCTGAGCGAGTTTCTTAAGCGATGGGCGGGAGACGGCTTCATGAGAAGGCAAGGGGCGGACCTACTGCCTATTTGTGTGACCAAGTGATTGTCACAGAGCCTGGACCTTTGTGCGTACTGATTATGCGCGTAGACTGACTTCGTTATGCTTGTCCCTTCGTGGTGCGTACGCCACTTGGCGGCAGATGAACTCGGCATTTTTCTTTCATAGACAAAAGGTGTCCATCAAAAAGCGGATTGACTTCCGGTCCGAAAGATGCCACGATTTATATTAGCGTATGGAATCACGAAACGATGAGAGAAATCGACAGCACTGTCGATGACGTTCAGGAGCCGGCGATGTTTTTGCACGTTCCCTACGTACAAGATGAAATCGACGGATCTGGCCGACGTTGACCAGATTGCGATGTTAATGTCGCTAAAAAAGCTTGCCAAAGACGTGAGACAGGCGTAGTCAAATCACCGTCCTCAGTCCGGAATGTCTGCTGGATCATATGCGGTGTTCTCAGAAGCCCGCTTTTTAATGGCGGTATAGTTCGCTAAAAAAGGATTGAATATTAGACGGTGATAACGGATATTGCTATACTGTAAAATGGAACCGTGTCGGATGCGATTCCGACATATGGCGGCGGTGGAGGACTTTTAATGATGGGAACCCTTGGGAAGACGTAACTTTCAGGAGGCATGAAAAGGATGAGCACAGAAAAGGAAAAAACAGGTAACTGTGTCGGCGTCAAAGAACTGTTTATCGGCGGTGTCATCGGCGGATTGATCGGTGCGGCGGCGGCGCTACTCCTTGCACCGAAATCCGGCGAAGAATTAAGAAAAAATCTTAACATTAAACAGCTGGTCGAAAGCAGTGTCGATAAAGTCAAAGATACGGCGTCCGGACTGGTTAAGCACGATGACGAGCCGTACAGTTGACAGCCGCGAGTATAAGCCCTTCCGCTTTTCGGAAGGGCTTTTGTCCGTGTCAGGCAGAATAGGTTTTGTTCGACGGCAGTTCCAAACAATTCAATTTTCCGCCGAACACACAGCCGCCGTCGATGCCGATGATGTTGTTGTCGCCGAAATAAACGTCGCTTGAATTGTGTAGAAACATCGTCGGCGTGTGACCGAAAATCACCGTTTTTTCACCATGGTAACCGGTAAAAAAAGGCTCGCGGATCCATAGCAATATTTCTTCGTCCGTTTTTTCGACGGGATGTTCGGGATCGACGCCCGCGTGGACGAAAAGGTAATGTTCCGTTTGGGCGTATAGATTCAACTGGGTCACCCAAGATAGCGTGTCCGTCAATTCGTCCGATAATTGCAGCGAAGAAGACTGCAACTCGCGGAAAATATGGTCAGGCTTTGCGCCGAAACTAGTGAGTGTTTTATTACCGCCGTTAGCCATCCAAGTGGTGAAGAAATCGGCGTCGCGGCCCGCCAGCGCTTTTTCCATCATATCCTCATGATTCCCTTTCAGCACGACGGCGCCCTGTTTTTCAAGCTCACGCACTTTTTCGACAACGGCGCGCGGGTCCTGGCCGCGATCGATGTAGTCGCCGAGTAAGAATAATAAGTCTTCGGAGGGGTTGTAATTGCTTTTCTCCAGAAGGCGGTTGAATGCGTCGATCTGGCCGTGTATATCGCTGATCACTAGTAATCGTCTGACTGCCTGCAATAGAATTCACTCGCTTTCTTTTTCTATCATAGACATCGGCGAAGGGGTTATGCAACACTTATTTAAAAATGACGGAAAAAACTTTTAAAATATCGGCAGCAATCGCTATAATAGTAATGAAAGCGAATTCACAGACGATGAATTTGGAAGAGGTGGACGATGTGAATTATCGTATTGAACATGACACGATGGGAGAAGTCAAGGTTCCGGAAGACAGACTGTGGGCCGCGCAGACCGAACGCAGCAGAAATAATTTCCGTATCGGCTGGGAACGGATGCCGATGGAGATTATTTACGCTTTTGCTGTGCTGAAGAAAGGGGCCGCGCAGGCTAATCGGCAACTGGGTCAGCTCGACGAAACGAAAGCGAAAGCGATTGTTCAGGCGGCGGACGAAGTCATTGCGGGAAAATGGGATGATGAATTTCCCTTGAAGGTCTGGCAGACGGGAAGCGGCACGCAATCGAATATGAATGTAAATGAAGTGATCGCTAATCGTGCCGGCCAGTTGCTTAAGGAGGAGGGGCTGTCCGAACGTGTCCATCCGAACGATGACGTGAATCACTCGCAGAGTTCGAACGATACGTATCCGACAGCCCTGCATATAGCCGCTCTGACGGCTATTGAAGATCATCTGATTCCTGCACTGGCATCGCTTGAAAAGACGCTGAAGGAGAAGGCTGAGGCGTTTGCCGACATTGTTAAAATCGGCCGGACACATCTGCAGGATGCGACACCGCTGACATTGGGCCAGGAAATCAGTGGATGGGCAGCTATGCTTGAACGCTCGCGATCGATCATTGAGGCCGACTGTGAGTTCCTTAGAGATCTGGCGATCGGCGGTACGGCTGTCGGTACCGGTCTGAACGCACACCCGGATTTTGGCCGGCTGGCGGCTGAGAAGATCAGTGAAATCACGGGTAAGACCTTTCGGACGGCACCGAATAAGTTTCAGGCGCTGACCAGTCATGATCAGATTGTTGCCGTTCATGGGTCGCTGAAGGCACTGGCGGCCGATCTGATGAAGATAGCCAATGATGTCCGTTGGCTGGCCAGCGGACCGCGCTGCGGGATTGGCGAGCTGACGATTCCTGCTAATGAGCCGGGAAGCTCAATCATGCCCGGTAAGGTCAATCCGACGCAATGCGAAGCGGTCACGATGGTCGCCGTCCAGGTATTCGGCAATGACGCGACGATCGGTTTCGCGGCCAGCCAAGGCAATTTTGAATTGAATGTCTTTAAACCGGTCATTGGTTATAACTTTTTACAATCGAGCCGCTTACTGACGGACGTCATGCAGTCCTTCAATAACCATTGCGCGAAAGGGATTGAACCGAACCGGGAAAAGATCGATCAGAATCTGCATCGCTCACTGATGCTTGTTACCGCATTGAATCCGTATATCGGTTATGAAAAGGCTGCGAAAATCTCGAAAACGGCTTATCAACAAGGACTGACTCTAAAAGAAGCGGCAATAAAACTCGGCATCCTTACGGCGCAGCAATTCGATCAATATGTCAAACCGGAGAAAATGACTCATCCGAAAGCCTGAAGCGAACAAAAGATATGAAAAGAGTCGGCTAATCAACGAGAGGAACTGTTCCTCTCGTTTTTGCCGGTTTTGGAAAATAGCATAGAAATGGTCCGTTTCTTTCTTGTGTCATCTGTCAGTCCGGTTGCCAGTTTCTTATTGATGTAATTTTTCGGTGTCGGTGTCTGCAAACGATTGAGACTGTCTCTTATACACATCTCCGAGCCCACGAGACCCTAAGACATCTCG
>UQRJ01000209.1 GCA_900543345.1 uncultured Sporolactobacillus sp.
AGATGTCTTAGGGTCTCGTGGGCTCGGAGATGTGTATAAGAGACAGATCAGGGACCGTCGCTAATTATCGGTTATTCACCGTGCGAAATGCACGGGATTAAGGGCGGCATGGCCAACGCGCAACATGAAATGAAACTGGCGGTGGAAACGGGTTATTGGCACAATTTCCGCTTTGATCCGCGGAACGCCGCCAAAGGTAAAAATCCACTGACGATCGATTCGCGTGAACCGAAGGGCGATTACGGCGATTTTATTAAAAATGAAAATCGTTACTTACGTCTCCGGCGCGCTTTTCCGGGTCGGGCAGAAAAATTGTTCCATGAAGCAGCGATGATCGGCAAAACCCGTTACGACCATTTGAAAAAGTTGCAGGCGTTTTTTGCTCCCGAACCGGCGGATGCTCCCGTTTCATCGGTAAAAAATTAATTGAAAGGAAGTCGATGAATAATGGCTTATAAAATCAATGAATTTTGCATCGCTTGCGGGGCATGCGAACCGGAATGCCCGTCGGAGGCCATTTCTTTTAACGGTATTCAATATGTCATCGATCCCGATAAATGCACCGAGTGCGGGACTTGTATGGATGCATGTTTCAATGAAGCGATCGAAGCGCCCAAGCCGTCGTAAACGGCTTTTTGTTCGATTGCTTTGAGCAAATATGTCGGCTTCGGAAGGGAGGAAGATAAATGGCGGGCGGCAGATTCCGCGAAGACTTGGCGAATGTTTTCGATCAGGACCCGGCGGCGAGAAGCAAAATAGAAGTTGTACTCACCTACTCGGGGCTTCATGCCATTTGAAATTATCGAATCGCCCACTGGTTTTGGCAGAAACATCTGTTGTTTATGGGTCGGGTAATGTCGCAACTGGGCCGTTTTTTGACCGGTATCGAAATTCATCCCGGCGCGACAATTGGACGGCGCTTTTTTATCGACCATGGCACGGGCGTCGTCATCGGCGAAACGTGCATATCGGCGACGATGTCACACTGTTTCAAGGAGTGACACTCGGCGGTACGGGAAAAGAGAAGGGGAAGAGGCATCCGACCATCGGCAATGACGTGATGATTTTTTGCGGAGCTCGTGTGCTTGGTTCAATTAAGGTCGGTGATCATTCGAAAATCGGAGCGGGATCGGTCGTCCTGCATGATGTACCGCCGAATTCGACGGTGGTCGGCGTTCCCGGAAGAGTTGTCCGGCAGAACGGGTACCGCGTGCATCATCGCGATCTTGATCAAACGCATCTTCCCGATCCGGTTGCCGACAAAATGAATAAGCTGGAGAAAGAAATTAATGAATTAAGCAATAAAAAAAACGAACTCATGCGTGTGAAATCATAGACAGTGTGGATAGGGCATCCATAAAAGGGATGCCCTGCGGAAATATTTGACTGAAAAATTCGAATTAAATGATTATGTGTTTAAAGAAGGTGAATGAAATGAGTAAGAGTGCAATCGAACAGATTGAATTAGCGAAAGAACGACCGGGTCTTCGGCAACATCGAAAGGCCGTTCATGCGAATCGCATACTCCTTTTGATTTTGTTATTTGTCTTTCTCTTTTCATTCACCGTCGGGACTTATAAATTATCATTCGGAGCGGTCATCAAGTTTTTTTATGATCGAATTTTCGGGATTTCCGACCATTTCAACGTGAATGTCGAGACGGTGATTTTTGCAGTCAGGATGCCAAGAATTATCGCTGCGATGACGATCGGCTGTGCGCTTTCGGCGGCCGGTTCCGCTTATCAGGGACTGTTCCGCAATCCGATGGTGGCCCCCGATATATTGGGAGCTTCAGGAGGGGCCGGATTCGGAGCAGCACTCGGCCTGCTGCTTTCATTAAATTCGCTTGCGGTGCAGTCGCTGTCGTTTCTATTCGGGTTAGCGGCGGTCATGGCGGCGGTCGGCATTAGTGCAGTCATCAGCCGCGACGGCGGCGGTTCGTTATTAACATTAATCTTGACTGGTATGGTGATCTCCAGCCTGACCCAGGCATTCATCTCGCTGATTAAATACATCGGCGATCCGGAAGACAAACTGCCTGAGATCACTTTTTGGCTGATGGGAGGGTTATCAACAATTACGATGCGGGACATTTATTTGATGCTGATTCCGATCGTCGTCGGTATGATTCCATTGTATCTTTTGCGCTGGCGTTTAAATATTCTTTCATTCGGCGATGAAGAAGCGGCGGCTCTCGGCATCAATACGCGGAGAATGAAAATCATTGTGATAATCTGCTCGACCCTTATCACCGCCGCTTCGGTATCCGTCGCCGGTATTATTGGTTGGATCGGGCTGATCATTCCCCACTTGGCAAGAATGATCGTCGGACCGAATTACAAGGCGGCGCTGCCCGCCTCAATTCTGATCGGCAGTATTTATTTGACGCTTGTCGACGACGTCGCGCGAATGTTCACAGCTGAACTGCCGCTGGGCGTCTTGACTTCCCTCGTCGGCGCGCCTTTCTTCCTCTACTTGCTTTTGAAAGGGAGGCGGGGATGGGCATGATCCTAGAAGTAAAAAATGTTTCATGCGGATACAGGTTGCATCCGCCGGTTGTCGAACATCTGTCGCTGACGGTTAATACCGGTGAAATCTGGTGCATTCTCGGTCCGAACGGTGTCGGTAAAACTACTTTTTTTAAGAGCCTACTCGGTTTTTTACGACTGAAATCGGGCGTTATTAAAATCGACGGCGAGGATATTGGCAACTGGAATCGTAAAAAAATGGCAAGAGTCATCGGGTATGTCCCGCAAGCGCAGACTAATCCGTTTCCATTTACGGTTGAAGACGTTGTGCTGATGGGAAGGACGCCGTATCTAAATGTGTTGAGTGCGCCGAGCGCGAAAGATATCGCCGTTGCCGAACGAACGATTCAAATGCTCGGCATTGCCCATTTGAAAAATAAGCAGTACACCGAACTCAGCGGCGGAGAGCGGCAGATGGTGTTGATTGCCCGCGCGCTGACCCAAGAACCGGAGATCCTGATCATGGACGAGCCGACTTCCAATCTTGATTTCGGCAATCAGGTGCGGGTGTTGCGGCATGTTTGCAGATTGTCGGAGAACGGATTAACTATTTTGATGACGTCTCATTTTCCGGATCATGCGTTCATCTGCAACGCGAAAGTCGTTCTTTTTCAACCTCATCGGTTTGTTGTCGGCAATGCGCAAGAGATTGTTACGGAACGCAGCTTGCGTGAAGCTTACGGGGTCGATGTCAAGATTGTAACCGACGATGCGGATGCGGGTCACCCGATTAAATCCTGTGTACCGTTATTAAGTGAATCAATTAAATAAAAAATTAAAAGGGATAGATGTTGATGCAGAACAATCGAAAACTGTTTCGCTTAGTTACGCTGGTGTGTTCTTTGTTGCTGCTGGTCGGGTTATTGGCAAGTTGCGCTCAGAGCGGTAGTTCTGGCAGCGGTTCCAGCACGGCTTCCTCTTCTTCCGCCGCCTCAACGCAAAAGAAAAAAGTGATTACCGATTCGACAGGGACGAAAGTGACCGTTCCTAGTAAGATCAATAAAATTGCCGATGCGTGGCCGGCGCACAATGAAATTGTCGGAATGCTCGGCAGTGCCGACAAGATCGTTGCCACCATTGATTCGAAGCAACAGTATCCGTGGCTGTATAAGGTTTTTCCGGAAATGGACAATGCGAAAACCATTTTTACGAAAACAACCGTCAATACGGATACTCTGGCACAGCTTAATCCCGACATTTTATTTACTTCGCCGAATCCGCAACTCATTAAGAAAACGAAAGAACTTGGCATTCCGACAATGCAACTGATCTTTCAGAATTATAACGATTTGAAAAAAATTGTCAGCATAACAGCAAAAACGTTGGGCGGCGCCGCGCCGGCGAAAGCAAAAAAATATAATACTTATTTGACAACCCAATTATCGCAGACAAAGGCAATAACCGATCAAATTTCCGAATCGCAGAAACCGCGTATTTTACATATTGAAACGTTTAAACCGCTGGTCATCGACGGAAAGGATACGATTGTTGACGAATGGATCCGAGCGGGCGGCGGTCGAGACGCAGCGGGAATAGCCGGTAATCAGAAACCGGCATCGCTGGAACAGGTTATTAAATGGAATCCGGATGTCATTGTCGTTGGTAAGAGTGCTTTCACCGATCCGAAGACGACGTTTAAAAACTTGCAGGCTTTATATAAAAATTCGCAATGGAGTCAAATCAAGGCCGTCAAAAACCACAAAGTTCTCATCAATCCGATGGGCGTTTTCTTGTGGGATCGATACGGCATGGAGTCGGCACTTCAATTTCAATGGCTGGCTAAAACACTTCATCCCAAGCAATTCGAGGATCTGGATCTAGTCAAAGAAACGCAAACATTCTATCGGGATTTTCTCAATTACGATTTAACCATTGCTGAAGCCAATAAAATCTTAAAATCACAAAATCCTTGATTTAATCAATCATCCTGCCCGCGAAGCAAATGCTTCGCGGGCCTTGCTTCGTCGTGAAATTATCGCAAATTCGATCATACGACGTAAATAAATGTGACCTGTATCATTGTGTATATTTGAAGACAAAAAATAATTGTTCATCTATAATAAACGATGAGTAGAGAAATCGCTCTCTCGGCAGAGAGATAAGATAAAAATGAGAAATAAATGGAAAATAGTTCCTGTTAAGTGGAGAAAGAAGGTTATGATATTGAGTAAATCGCTGGTTTCTAATCGATCGATTGACAGTGGTGTCGGTGAGTCGCCGCTTGTGAGCATGGTTAGGAATGTACTCACGACGGTAAAAATCGGAATCGTCAATTCAAATCTAATGACGGCATTTACCGGGATATGGCTGGCGTTGCATGTAACCGGGCAATCAGTCGGTGCTTATGCTTGGCAGATGGTGTTTATGTTGTCGGGAACGGCTTTACTGATCGCGGGAAGTTGTTCGTTGAATAATTTTATTGATCGCGATATCGATCCGCTGATGGAACGAACACGTCATCGGCCCTCGGCGACGGGACAAATCGGCGCAATGACGGTGCTGATGATGGGGATCGCCTTGGCGGTCGGCGGACTGGCGCTGTTGTTTGCTGCCTCCCCGACGGCTTCCGTGCTCGGTCTGAGCGGGCTTATCATCTATGTCCTTGTTTATACGATGTGGATGAAACGCGCCTATACGATTAATACGATCGTCGGTAGTTTTGCCGGCGCCATTCCGCCGTTAATCGGCTGGGCCGCAGTCGATCCGACGCTAAGTCATCCGGTGCCGTGGATTTTATTTTTGTTGATGTTTGTTTGGCAGCCGCCGCATTTTCTTGCACTTGCCGTCAAACGGATGGGCGAATATCGTCGTGCCGGCATTCCGATGTTGCCGGTCGTCGCCGGCTTTGCTATCACGCGACGCCAAATGGTCGCATACGTCGCCGTGCTGCTGCCGGTTTCGTTATTGCTCTACGAACTCGGCCCGATCTACACGGGAGCCGCTTTATTGCTTGGCGCGGGCTGGCTGGCCTACGCGATTCGCGGCTT
>UQRJ01000210.1 GCA_900543345.1 uncultured Sporolactobacillus sp.
CAAGTACACTTTTGCCGTCAATCGTCACCCTGCCTGAGGTGACCTCATAGTTCGGATGCCCCATGACCGCCGCGGCGACTGTCGACTTCCCGGTGCCGTTCGGCCCCATCAACGCATGAATTTCCCCGCCCTTGATATCTAGATTGAAGCCTTTGACGATCGATTTCCCTTCGACAGAAACATGCAGATCTTCTATTTTAAGCTCGGGTATGGTCATTTTATTACCTCCATAACGACTGTAAATTCTCAATCTGTTCTCATTATCAGCTTATATCAAATTTAAACAGTTGGCAACCGTCGCGGCCCCCGCACAGCTTTCGCCCTCCGCTAAGGCAGGCGAAGCATCAAGATTACCTTGTTTCTCATTATAACGCTGTTGAGAAAAAAGTGAAAAAGGAAAAAGCGGCAAAATTGCGGCCGTCGACCGTCTTAGTCTCCCGTAAACAGGCGAAAAAATCCGCTGAACAAGGAAGAGGCGGCAAGAATAGGTCAACCGCCGATCTCCGCCGGCTTTTATTTCTTATTGAAAAAGAGGTGCAATCACATCGTGGGCAGAACCGAGCTCGCTTCATGTGGCTTTTTTCACTTTTTTTATCATCTTGAGGTGGTCCAATGAGATCCACTTGATGCGATTGAGAATCTTCTGTTATTCACGCATCCTTCTCACCGTTGGCATGTGACGAAAAATCGAACGAATGAAGTCGCAGATTCGTGATGCACGTCGGGCGATATAGCCAGCAAAAAAGAGACTTTCACAAGCCTGAACGCTTTTGAAAGCCCCTTTTATCATGCCGGATACCGGACAAAACACCGATACTTCAAGCAACCGGCCGGAAATCGGAACGATAACTACTGCCGTTGCCATGCGGAAACACTTTCGGTTTGATTTTTATCAACGGATCGTGAAACGGGTCAGAATCATCGCCCGATCCACCACTGCGAAAACCATCAAGGAGCTGATTTGAATCCCGTCCGGTCAGCCGATTCAGCATCTCGTGCCACGGATCGGCCGCTAAGTTTTTTTCAATCACGGCGGCCGGCAGTTTCTTCGCCCGCTCGACGGTTAAAAGCATACCGCCCGATTTTGCTTTCATATAAAGCAGGTATCGTCCCATCGACAGACCGAAGGCATGCGCATCTTTTCGTTCGGTCATCGACGCGTCGAGCCATTTGGCAGCGGCGCCATGTTGGCGCAGCAGCTGCGAAGCCATTTGAAAATCTTGAATGAGATCCGCCCCAAATGACACCCGCTGCGAACGAGTGAGCTGATTGGTAAAAGCAGTCGTCACAAGAAGCAGTGAACCCTTGGGTAAATCGCCGCCCGCATCCATCCGTTCAATCAATCGATGACTGAAAACCGCAAAGGGCACCCCGCGCAGCGCATCGGGATCCGGCACAATATGGTGCGCCGCCGCACCCGACGGTCGCACGTCGACAACCCGCAGATGCCGATCCACCGCCGCTTCAATACTCGTCCGCTGATCGAAGTTTACGTAAGCCGCCACATTATTTTCCGGCTCAAAAGTACTTTGCGTCAGCGGCGCAATGCAAAAAAGCGTAAAACCAAATGCCAGAACCGGCGTCAGAACATATCGATTCAGAAACGAAGAACGGGTCAGATATTCTGAATAAACGGTTTGTCCGACCGATAGTTTAACCCGGCGTTTCAATCTGATGGTTTCAAATCCTCCGTCTACCGTCAGAACGACACCTCGACGACCGCGTCTGGACACGAGAACACCCCGATTATGCAGGTTTCATCCCCACCCTTCTTCCGGTTATACAGCCGGTTCAGTCTCCGGTTCGATGTATGACTTCAGTGCGCTGAATCCGCCGATATAGATGAGAGCCAACGCTATGATATACTTTCGATTCCTTTCTATCGTTTTACGGCTGCAGGAGACAAATTGCAGCAATTCTTTAATCGGCAGTTGCTTCTTTTTTTTCAGAAACCGCACGAGATTCGGATGTTCAACTAACCGTTTGGCGGAAATCTTCGCATTTTCACGCGCGTCGGCATGTTTCGGGCAATGCCGGCTGAGCACATCGAAGGTAATGCCGTACGCCATCAGCAGTTTCCGGTAACTGTCGATCTGCTCCATCCGTTCGCTGATGCGGCATTTTTCCTCATAATCGTCGATGGCTGCACGCTGCTCAATGAAGCTTTCTTCCGTCGTCCCTTCATCATCCGTATTCATTCCCTGGTCCAGATATATATGGCGCATTTGTCTTGACTCTTTACGAATAAAATCAATGATCCGCCGGCGGATCACCATATCGGCAAAAGTCAGGAACTTGCTTCCCTGTCCTTTCTGATACTGGTTGATCGCTTCATTAAAGGCGACCATACCGATGCTGAACTCGTCCATTGTTTGATCGATAAAGCGATTGCATACTTTAGAAACAACCTTTTTAATGAAAGGTTGATAACATTCGATAATTCGATTTCTTAATGTCTCGTCGCCCTGTTGAACCTTAAAAATAGAAATTTCGAGCGGAAAATTAAACGTACCGCCGACGGCAAGCTGGCTGGCGTTCATGTCGATTCCACCTCTCGCTTTTACTGGTAAAAATAATCACGTTTTAACCATACCACTTCGGCATGACCCGGTGAATTATTATCAAAAATTTTTGTTAATGTCGGAGCTTCATCAATAGAAACATAAAAAACCCCTGTCTTCTTTATACCATGTCCGCTACTCAAAATGGAAGCGACAATTTAGTAACAAAGATGACAAGAGTTGTTAAAATTCATGATGATTTTTCCAGTCGGTTCGGTAAATACGGTTAATCCTGATCATCAATTAATTTTTCATACGCCTCGGCGTCCAGCAATCCTTCATAGTCTGCTTCGTCAACATGATCCAACTGAATCATCCACGCTTTATCGTAAGGCGAATCATTGACGTATTCGGGAGAATCTTCCAGCTCACCGTTTGTCGCAGCGACTGTCCCCGATACAGGCGCATACAGTTCGGAGACGGTTTTTACCGATTCCACACTGCCAAACGAATCACCGGCATGCAGCTCATTCCCGGTTTCCGGAAGTTCGACAAAGACGACGTCGCCCAACTCCTTCTGAGCAAATTCGGTAATGCCGATCCGCGCCTTTCCTCCCGCCTCTTTCTTTACCCATTCATGATCTTTCGAGTAAAGCAAGTCCTTCGGTACACCCATCTGCAACTCCTCCGTTAGCCGGCTTCAACATGCCGTTATAGTGTTTTCATGCCTTTATTATAACGTAATTACAGGCAATCGGTTCATTTTTTTGTTGCCTGCAGGTTTCCCCACTGCCTGGCAAACTCATCTTCTTTAAAACCGACGGTAACTTTGCGGCCGTCGGTAATAATCGGCCGTTTCAGCAGCATGCCGTCTTCTGCCAGCCAATTCAGCCATTTTTCTTCGGGATTGGTTTTCATCTGATCTTTAATATGCCGATCGCGATAGTGACGCCCGCTTGTATTGAAAAATTTCTTTAGCGGCAACCCGCTTTCGCGCTGAAATAACGCGATCTGCTCTCGGGACGGCGGTTGCTCATCAATACGGATTTCCCGGTAGCCAATGCCTCGCTCGTTTAACCATTTTTTTGCTTTCCGGCATGTCCCGCATGTCGGATAACAATAAACCGTCAGCATCTTCCACATCCTCTCCGAAATGATTCTGCTGCTTCCATTATACCCGTTTTCGACGCAAAAAAGCCCGTGAACTACATGATCCGCAGTAAGCGGGACATAATACGAATGTACCTCGTTACCATTTACAATACAGGAGTGTGAACACACATGAGTATGCAACAACCGGGCGGGCAAGGACCGATGAAGTTTCCGCAACCGCCGGGCATCCTTTCCACAAAGGATTTTCTCTACATCGAAGACATGCTGTCATGGAATCTGGAAATCATCAAGAAAGCGCACGCTTACGCGTCGATGTGTCAGGACCAGACTGTCGTGCAGGCCATGAACCGAACTTGCAATCTGCACATCCGGCATTACCAAGACATCCTGAATCATCTGAAAAAGCACGTGCCGGCGGGTGCGGCAACGGGAGGAATGACCCAATGATCATGCAGCAACCGGCACAGTCCACGCCGATTCAGAATCCGGAGACACAAGTACCGAAGACACCGCAGATGAACGATCGCGATTATCTGAACGACATCCTGCTCACGGAAAAATATCTCGGCACATCCTACGTACACGCCTTGCAGGAAGCAAGCCATCAGGAACTGTACCACGATATTAAAACCGTCTTCGACGCAACATGCGACCACCAGCGCGATCTGTTCAACCTGATGTTCAACAAAGGCTGGTACAAGATGGAGTCGCAGGATCCGCAAAAAATCGGGCAGACCGTTCAGCAATTTGGACAATACGCCCAGCAGCAATTCCCAAAGTAATCGATTCAGTGACAAGGCACCGGCCAAGTGCGGCCGATGCTTTTTTTATGTTATCCCCTTCGGAAAATAAGGTTTATAAACCAAGCAAACAGCAGACTTTCTGCACCGGCTGATACGACTTGCGGGGCAATGAGCTATTTTACAGCGCTTCGTCGCCGGCCCAGCCAGCAGGCAGAATCATTGTCGCACTGCGCCTCGCGGAATAGAAACGCATTTGTTAAATGAAGGGAGAAGATCACGAATGATCACGCAGCGGCCGGTCGAAGAAGCGGATGACGCGGCTATTGGAGATTGTCAACTGGTTCAATGGTCATACCCGGGAACGCGTTAAATCAAGCCGGCAATGTCGTTTTGCCGATTGGGGCAGCTTTTTCCAATAATCTGGTAACTTCATGTAATTCTTTTTTTACCCCTCCGAAAGTCTCATAAACTCGAAAGCTATGAACCAGGGAGGGAGTTAACAGATGATCAAAAAAATACTTGCCTTAACACTCGCAGGGGCCATCGCCCTGCCGTTTATCTCAACCGGTCAGGCCGAAGCGGCCAAACCGGCAGTCAAAACAACCACGTTCAAGTTCGTGCGGCTGTTTAACCCGTGGAAGCTCAAGGACGGCCAGATCTCCGATTTGGACGAAATCCTCAGCCGACTTGGCATCAGCGTTGACTGGACTGCTCCATCGCAAGCCGCAGGGCAGTCCGGCACACCGGTGAAAGAAAAACCAAAATCGCCGGAAAAAGAGCAACAGCCGGACTCATCGGCTCCGGCCAAAACGGCCGTACCGGCAAAACCGGCCGGAAATCAGGAGCAGTCGCCAACACAGGAGCAGCCAAAACCCGCGGAAAATCAACAGCCTGAAGCCGAGCAACCGTCCAAGCAGGAAGAGCAACCGTCTTCGGAAACGGCAGGCGATCTGAGCGCTTACGAGAAAAAAGTCGTTGATTTAACCAATGCCGAGCGGACAAAGGCCGGACTAAAGGCCCTCAAAGCCGATAACGGTACACTGTCGAAAATGGCGCGCGCCAAGTCCGCAGACATGCGCGACAAGAACTATTTCGACCATCAGTCGCCAACGTACGGTTCGCCGTTCGATATGATGAAACAGTACGGCATCACCT
>UQRJ01000211.1 GCA_900543345.1 uncultured Sporolactobacillus sp.
TACGAGGTGTCTTAGGGTCTCGTGGGCTCGGAGATGTGTATAAGAGACAGGAACAAGCCAGTGGCGATATGGTCAATGTACTCATTCAGTGCGTCGTAGCGGCCGAGAATCCGCAGCATGTGGATGAAGCTGTCTTGCGGCTTGTTCTGAAACGCGATGAACAGTAGTCCGGCGTTCAAGTGGCCGGTGGCGGGATCGATCCCGTTTGTATAGGAGAACGGTCGCCGGAAAATTTCTTTGCCCGTCTTATGGTTCAGGTAAACATGAGAATCGGTCGGTAATTTATCCATGCGGATCGATTCTTTTTCGTGCGTCCGGCCGAATGGTGCGCCGGTGTCCTTTTTTCTGCCGAAGACGTTTTCTTGATCGCGGAACGAGTCGCGATCCCATGTCTCGATATTCATGCGGATCTTCCGGTAGCCGAGATAGGTACCGCCGCGCATCCAGCGCGGTTCGTTGTCTCCGGTCCAGATGACGCGCTTTTGTGCTTTGACATCGCTGGGCTCAATGTTCGCCGTCCCGTCCTTGAAACCGAATAGGTTGCGCGGTGTACCTTTTTTCGGTTTACTCAGAAAGCCACTTTCCATCCATCTAAGATTGGCCGTTCCGACTGCTTCCTTAGTCAGGTTGCGCAGCGCATGAAAGGCGACCTGCTGAACGTCGGCACACACCTGCACGCAGATATCGCCGTTAGAAATAGCCGGGTCCAACGTTTCATGGGCCAGTTTCGGCATCGGCGTCAGCTGCTTCGGCAGCCGCTTGGCCAGTCCGAAACGGTCGTTGCCGTTGCGGAGAAAAAAAGAATAACCGAGGCCGAAGGTAATGGTGAGATTGGCCGGACCGAGCTCCCGTGCTTCGTTCGTATCGTTCGGCGGCAGATCGGGATTGCGGCTGTTTGCTTCGCGCTTGCCGGCGGTGAGTGTTTCCGTCAGCTGCGACCAGCGGATAAACAGCGCCATCACTTTCGAAACGTCGTTGCCGACTGAACCGTCGATATCGAAGGCCGCCAGATAGCCGTAGCTTTGGTGCGGTGTCACGATGCCCGACTGATGCGCACCGTAGAACGGAACGACGGCCGCAGCAGCCTTGCCTTCTTTGCTCCCGCTGAGCATTTCGTAAGCGGCACCGACGCCGCTGGCGCCAAGTGCCAGTCCGCCGCCGGCCAGCGCGGTCAGCTTCAGCATCTCCCGGCGGGTCATGCCGTTTTGCGGATCGTGATGAAGCTCTTTCTTGCTCATGATGCATCATCTCCGGCGATTAGAAAATTTTTGCGGTTTGCGCCATCAATTTCGACAATTTGCTGAGTTCATTGCTCATGCGGCGGATCTGCTGCTTATTCAGCGTCGAATAGTCCGTATAGACGTCGTCCGATTTTTTATATTGGATCATTTCTTTATCAAATGCTTGCAGCTGCTTGTCAATGCGCTTGGCCAGATCTTTATGGCCTTCATTCAGCGCCGGAATGGCGGCCTGATACACAGCTTCCGAACCGTCGACATTGGCTTGCAGATCGACCAGATCGGTATGAGAATACCGTTCCTCTTCACCGGTAATCTTCGAGGTTGCCGCTTCTTCAAGCAGGTCCATCGCACCGGCGACCATGGCTTTCGGCTTCAGCTTGAATGTTTTGGCCTTGGTCTGCAATTCATCGACATCTTTGACCAGCTGATCGGCGTACTTGCCTTGGCCGTTCAAATTCTTGTCCTGCCAAAGCGCTTTTTCAATCTCATGGAATCCGGTCCATTTCGATCGGTCGTCAACATCGTTGATCCGGGCGTCGATCCGCGGGTCGAGATCGCCGAAACTTTCGGCGATCGGTTCGATACGTTCGTAGTAAATCCGCGGTTTGCTGTAGAGCGTCTTCGCTTTGTCAATATCGCCGTCTTTGACCGCCTGCGCGAACGGTTTTGTGTATTTAACGAGTAGGTCGATCTGCTCATTGACATAGTTCTGATAATTTTTTACGGCTAGATTCATTGTTTTCGACGATTGGGTCTTGGTTTCCTTAGCTGACTTCAAATCGGTAAGTTGTTCGGCGAGCAGGTTGCTGTTTTCCTTCATCTGTTTCAGATCCGGATTTGCCAGATTGGATTGGGCGTAAATCGGCTGCTGATAGCGCTCGATTTTAGCGTATTGCAGCGGATAACGGTCGCGAACGCCGTTCTCGTAGGACAACCATTGTGAATTAATTGCCTTGCCGTATTTTTTGGCGGCTTGCTTGTCGCTTTTTTCCAACGCACGCATCAATTTCTTGTTTAGGTCCTGCATCTTAACCGTACCTTGCTTGACCGGATCGTTCGTCTTCCGTTCGGTTTTGGCGGAAGAGTCAGCGCTTTTCTGGCAGCCGGCGGCCAGCGGCAGAAGCATGATGACCGCTAGCAGCAACATCACGATGGCTTTGCTATATTTTGTCATTTGCTTTCCTGTGCCCCCTTGGCGGATGATTGATGTTTAAAAATGGCAGGTAGCTGCTCTTTTAGCAAAATAACGAGCATGATGATTAAAAATAGGGCCTGTGGGATCGTACTGTACCACGACGGGAAAATACTCAGACTATTCACCGATGGCAATGCATCCGATACGGTTGACGGCAGCACGCCGGCCATTTGCAGGCTGTGAATGCCCGATCCCATGAACTTGAAGCAGAGGTAAAAAACGATCAGGCTTGAAACAAGGAAAAACGGGCGTAGTGGCAGCAGCACGCCGATTTTCAACATCAGAAAACCAATGACGACCAACGCCCCAAAACCGGCGGCGATGCCGAGAATGAGCTGTCCGGTCGGCATGCGTCCGGCCATACCGATTAAGAAAATAACCGTTTCCATCCCTTCGCGGAGGACGGCGATGAAAGCGAGCAGAGCGAAAGAAAACATCCGCCGCCGGGTGAGCGCCTGTTGCGTCTTGGAACGAAGGAACGCGTTCCAGCGCTTGATATCGGCGTTGCGATGCAGCCACCAGCCGACGTACAGCAGCATCAGACTGGCAATGACGCCCGACCAACCGTTAATGAGCGAATTATTATTGCCGAAAGCGGTGACGGTCAGAAAGAGGGTGACGGCCGCGCCGACTGCTGTACAGACAAGCACGGCGAGTGCGGTCCCGCTCCAAATCCATCGCTTTGCCTGACGAGAATCGGCTTTCTTAGCAAAGGTCAGCAGCGCGCCGATGACCAGCAGCGCCTCCATCCCTTCACGGATCGGAATCAGCGCCGCGTCCCAGACGCCGTAATTCGCGGTTGCCAGCGGTTCCAGGTTTGCGATCATTTTCTTGATCATCGGAAGCGCTTTCTCTCTTGTGGCAGGATTCCCCAGATAGGCGTCCATCATCACGAGCTCTTTTTCCGATTCGGTGTAGATTGCCTGCGACTGACTGACGACGTCGCCTTCGACCGACAACCAATCCTGTTGCAGTTGCTTGACTTGCGTGGCCGCCGTCGCCCAGTCACCCGACTGCATGGCGGTACGGGTGTTGTCCAGCTCGGTGATATAGGCGGTCAGGGAGTGGTGCCTGCTCTTTGCCGTTCCGCCGTAAAGGCCGCTTTGATAGTCCTGCAGTGTCTGGCGGATGGCTTCGATATGCTTTAGGGCGTCGCTTTGGCGATCATTCAGCAACGCAATCGAGGCCGATCCGACCGATTGGCTTAAATCAATCGACGCATCAGGCGACGCATTGGCAATTTGGGCCTTATGCCGTTGCCACCATACTTTAAATGAAGAAAATGAGTGTTCGGCCGTTGTCTTTTGCCCATTTTTTAATGCGGCGGCGGTTGCTTGTAACGTTTTCAATGCCGGCGCGACAGCCACACGGTCCTTAGCCGATGCTGAAATGGGAATAAAAGCCAGAATGATTGCCAGCAGACAGATCAGTGTGCCGCCCCGCTTAACAAGGGACATGATTTATCCAGCACCTCCTTAACATTTGAGGATGATAATCATTATCAGTATGGCAATTTTCAGTGTAGTATTATTTTATAAAACAGTCAATTAAAATTCATTAAAATCTATTAATATGTGACAGTGTTCATAGATTAAAATGGTCGGCGCTAAAATTGGACGCGTGGGCGATTGAAAATTGACATTGGTGGAACGAATATGCTGAAATGGAGGATGAAATCGCGAGGTCGATCATCAGCGAGTCAAAGGGGTGATGAAGATGGATGAGCAAATAAAGCAGCGACAGTCGATTAAGAAGGCAATTGCCGGTCTTGGTGCGATGCTTTTGCTTCAGGAGGGGCTTATGCTTGTTGTCATTATTCAATATTATGCCTTATTGCTAGTTGCCGCGGCGCTCATGCCCGCACCCGTCGGCGGGGACGCGGACCTTTTGTCGCCTCTGTTTAATCGTATGGATCAGGACGGATTGCCGATGATTCTGGCGGTAATCATTGCTTTTATCCCAATACTCGGTTATCGTGGACGGACATTTTTCAAACACGATCTGGCAGCGGGCGGGAGCAAATTCGGCGTACGTGTCTTTTGCATCGGTCTGCTGTTTGTGCTCGGTTTGAACACCGTTTTTTCCCCGCTGCTGGGCTTGACCGAATGGCTGTTGAATCAGTTCGGCCTAACAGCCGCTCCTTCGCGGGACGTACTCGCGGGCTCGACAACGTTAAGCATGTTTCTCTACGCTTGTTTGATCGGGCCGGTGTTTGAAGAATTGCTCTATCGTGGCGCGGTACTACATAGTTTGGAACGATTCGGTAAGCGGTTTGCTGTCGGTGCCTCGGCATTGCTGTTCGGGATGATGCATGGCAATATCATTCAAATTCCGATGGCCGTCGTTGTTGGATTGGTGCTCGGCTATTTGGCGCTGCACTATTCCGTTCGGCTGACGATTCCGATCCACATGGCGAATAATCTGATCAGCGAAGCATTGACTGCCGTTCCCGGGAGCAAGCTTGCTGCGTTGCTAGATGGGACGCTGACCGTCTTCCTTTGCCTGCTTATGGCGATCTTTCTCTATCGAAGGCGCCGGCGGCTGGCGGAGTATCTGCGCATCGCCCGTCGCCGGCCAAGCGGACGGATCTGGCGTTACTTTTTCACTTCGATTCCGATTGTTCTCTTGCTGCTCTCCAATATCGCCGCCGTGCTGCTTGGCGTTGAAAGGAAATAAGCGGCCGATCATACCTGTTTAAACGGGAAGGCTATTTCCATCCGCACCGCCTTTATTCGGCAAGTTGGCGGGCAAATCCCGCTTTTTGCGGATATCTCCGTCTTTGTGCGCAGCTATTCGCCTTCAAAGCGCGACATCCGTCCCGTTAGAACGGTCCGTCTCCGCGTCGGTTCATTCGTTCTTGCATAGAACATGCTTTTTCGACAGCTTTTAGCCGTATCGCTGACGGCGATCGTCCTGCTATCAATCTGCCGCATTAAAGATCCGATCATTTTTACGGTATACGCCCTAAGTCTGTCTCTTATACACATCTCCGAGCCCACGAGACCCTAAGACATCT
>UQRJ01000212.1 GCA_900543345.1 uncultured Sporolactobacillus sp.
GAGATGTCTTAGGGTCTCGTGGGCTCGGAGATGTGTATAAGAGACAGATCCTTTCGATGAAGCGAACGGAGGATGTTCCGGGGAAAATGGCGCCCTTCCTCTATTTTCAATTTCTTAAACATCCGGATGCCGGCCTGGTTTCGGGTATTCTCAAGCATAATCGCGAGGATGTGCTGTCGCTGATCACCCTCTATATTCATCTGTCGCTGAAACTGCTTGGCCGCAGCCCGTGCGATAGCGGTGAGCGTTATGAAATTGCCCGTTGGGATCAACAACTTGGTAACAATGCACGAGCGACAGCTATGTTTGAATCACTCGCCCGCGGGGAAAGCCCGCAGGCACGGCCGGCCAAGCGGCATTTGGCGGAACTTTATAAAAAAAGGCGATCTTACGGGCGGGCGCTGTCACTACTCCAATCGCTGATTCGTGAAGACGATCATCCGGACGAGGGGCTATTGATCGAAGCCGCGAAGATTATGGAGCATCAGTTTAAAGATTACACTGGCGCCGTTGATTATACCAAACGGGCGATTGAGGCAGCCCGGCAACAGGCGATGACAGGCGGCGAAGCCGATGAAAAATATGGTGAAAAAATAGCTGGTTTTTTGAGACGGATGGATCGTCTCGATCAGAAATTACTGCGGGAAATGAACCGTTAAGCAAGAGTTATTGCCCGGGGAAGCGCATGAATCGTCAGCACGTCTCCGCAGATGACACGGTCATTGCAGTTTCGACATGATTCTCGCCGAAAATATAGGCGAAGGGAGGCAATTTTAGAGTTTGGTCGATTGTCAAGTGCTGCTCGTCACGGGCTACCAGCCGCGTGAACTGAGCATCTTTTCGGGTCATCATCCGGGCATTCGCGTCATTCGTTACTGCCTGAATGATAAAATTCGTGATTACGTCGAAAACGGAACGAAATGGATCGTGATCAGCGGTCAAGCCGGTATCGAACTTTGGACGGGAGAGGTCTGCCTGGAGCTGAAAAAAGATTATCCCGATCTGAAACTGGCCGTGCTCATCCCGTTTCTTCATCAGGAGGCGCACTACAGCGATTGGATGCAGCAGGCCTATGCGCATGTACTTGCAGCGGCCGATTATACCGCTGCGATCAGTCGTCGTCCTTATGAAAGCCCGGCTCAATTGCGGAATAAAAACCGCTTTCTTGTTGCCAAGACGGATGGACTGTTAATGGTCTACGATGAGGAGCAACCCGGATCGCCGGATTATTTCTTAAGGGCTGCAAGACGAGAAGCACGGCGCCGGCCTTATCCAATTCGGCTGATTGATCGCTTCGACCTGGAAGAAGCAGCGGAAGAATGCAGAGAAATGAATCCGGATGACTGGCAAGAAACGTGATTGACAAGACCATTCGAATCTGAAAGAATGGAGCTAGATTTAATCTGGAGTGGTGGAAATCATGGAAGATCAAAAAAAAGTGAAATTAACGAAAAATGATATTCTGCATAAAGAATTCAAAACTTCCTTTCACGGTTATCAGCAGGAAGAGGTTGATCGTTTTCTCGACACAATCATCAACGATTACGATGCGTTTAGTGCGGAAATCACTCGCCTCCGCGCGGAAAACAAACGATTGAAGAGTGCGCAGCCGGTGGACGACGGCACACTCGGCAGTGCTCGTCCCTATGCCGACAACCAGGGACAGACGAATTACGATATCTTAAAACGGCTTTCAAATCTGGAAAAACACGTATTCGGCAATCGACTGGACGATTAAGGAGCACAATCTACCGTTGACTTCGTTCCGTAAATGAATTATAATACTTTCTTGTGGCATTATTCATGCCCGGGCAATCGCTGCGTACCTTGAGTACGTAGAGGAAAGTCCATGCTCGCACGGCCTGTGATGGCCGTAGTGTTCGTGCCTGGCGAAGTCATAAGCTGGGGTAGTTCGTCAATGGACGGGCTAACGGCGGAAAAAAAGCCTGGGTCCGCTTAGCGGATACGGCTTAGTATTCCTGAAAAGTGCCATAGTGACGATGTCTTCCGGAAACGGAAGAAGTGGAACGTGGTAAACCCCTCGAGCGGGAAACTCAAACTTGGTAGAGGAACCCTTTGGCAGGAAACGAACGAAAAAAGGGACAGAGTTGCTCTGTAGATAGATGATTGCCACTTCCTGCGCGGAAGTACGGAACATGGCTTACAGGACATGAATAATGTGTTTATTTTGGAAAGAAAGCCCGAAAAGGGCTTTTTTTATTTTCCCGCACAAACGCGAGGAGGAGTCGGGATGGAAAAACAATGGCGGCTGACGGCAACGACAGCGATGGGGCTGGAGAGCGTAGCGGCGGCCGAATTAAGGGCACTCGGATATCAAGATCTGACCGTGGAGAACGGCGGGGTGTCGTTTCCGGGTAATCTGGCGGATGTCTGCCGGACAAATCTATGGCTCAGGACCGCCGATCGGATTCGGCTGCGCGTCGGATCGTTTCGCGCCGTCACGTTCGACGAGCTATTTGAAAAAACGAAGGCGCTTCCCTGGGCCGACATTCTACCGGCTAATGCCGAGTTTCCCGTGACAGGGAAATCACGTAAATCCACGCTTCACAGCGTTCCCGACTGTCAGGCCATCGTTAAGAAGGCTGTCGTCGAAAGGATGAAAATGCGTTATCATCGGGATTGGTTTGCCGAAGACGGCCCACTGTTTAAAATCCAAGTTGCTCTCGATAAAGAGGTCGCCGTACTGTCTATCGATACGAGCGGCGAAGGTTTGCATAAACGTGGCTATCGGCGCTTACATGGCCTGGCACCGCTAAAAGAGACGCTTGCCGCCGGGTTGATTCTACTCTGCCGGTGGACGGCGGATCTGCCGCTGGTCGACCCGTTCTGCGGCTCCGGGACCCTGCCGATCGAAGCGGCGCTGATCGGCCGGCACATTGCTCCAGGACTCGGCCGTACGTTTGCGGCGGAGTCCTGGCCGATGATTCCGCACCGCGACTGGGCGCTGGCACGAGAAGAGGCACGTTCGCTGGCCGATGTCAACCGAAAACTGGCTATTCTCGGCAGCGACATTGACCATCGGATGATCGAATTAGCCGAGCATAATGCACTTGAAGCGCAACTTAACGATTCGATCGTCTTTAAACAGATGCAAGTCGCCGATTTTACGACCAAAGAAACGGGCGGACGAATGATCGGAAATCCGCCTTATGGTAAACGTTTAGGAGATCTGGAACAAATCCGCACAATCTGCCGTGACCTCGGCCGACTGTTTCGAACATATGAAACATGGTCGTTTTATTTTATTTCGTCGTTTGAAGACTTCGAGCATTATTTTGGACGAAAAGCGAGTAAAAAAAGAAAGCTCTATAATGGGCGTATTCGTACGGATTTCTATCAGTATTTTGGCCGTAAGCATTCATCCAGCGGATCCCGGTAAAACAGCGGCGGCGTCCGTACTTTTTTTCTTCGTCCGGCTGGGCAGGAAAAAGCTTTATGCGCATGGAAATTAGACATAACGACCGATTTACGTTAAATTAAGAAGCAATGAAGACGATATGGAAAAGAGTGGTACGAGGTGACAATCGAAAAGACGATTGAAGACTATCGAAAGTTCGTTCGGAGAATCATGGATTTCAATGAAGTGATCGCGCTTGCCGAATGGGATATGCGCACCGGCGCACCGAAAAAAGGCATTGAGCAGCGATCCGAAGTTGTCGGTACACTCTCCGAGGAAGTGTTTAAGTGCTCCGTCTCGGACACAATGAAGCACTACATAGATGTACTGGCCGATCCATCCGTCACCGATCGGATCGATCCGGTGACGAAACGGATGATCGAAGAATCAAAAAAGACATATGATCGTTATATACACATTCCCGCTGAAGAGCATAAAGCATACATTATTCTACAATCGCAGGCAGAGAATATTTGGCAGGACGCGAAGGCGCACAGTGACTTCCAGATGCTACGTCCCTATCTGGAGAAGATCGTCGCGTGCAAGAAAAAGTTTCTCGCCTATCGAGGCATTCGCGTTCACCGGTACGACGCGTTGCTTGATCTTTATGAACCAGGGCTGACCGTCCGGACGATCGACCGGATCTTTGCGAAATTGCGTCAGGGCATCGTCCCGCTTGTGCAATCGGTCGTTGCCTCGAAAAACCAACCGGACGATCGCTGCCTGCATGTCTATTTTCCGGCAGACAAGCAAAAAGCGCTCTGCGTGCGTTTGCTGCGCGAAAACGGCTATGACTTCGCTGCCGGCCGTTTGGATGAGACGGAGCATCCGTTCGAGCTGACGCTGAACCCGGGCGATGTCCGTGTCACCACAAACTACCGCGAGCATGATTTTATGTCGACCGTGCTCGGAACGATTCATGAAGGCGGGCATGCGCTGTACGAGCAGCATATCTCACGCAAGCTGATTGGTACGCCGCTGTGTACGGGAACGTCGATGGGGATTCATGAATCGCAATCGTTGTTTTATGAAAATATCATCGGCCGCAGCAAGGCATATTGGTCGCTGCATTTTGACGAGTTAAAATGTTACGCGGGCGGATCGCTCAATTCGGTCTCTGTAAATGATTTTTACCGGGCGATCAATATATCCCGTCCTTCACTCATCCGTACACTTGCGGATGAATTGACTTATCCGCTGCATATCATGGTTCGTTATGATATTGAAAAAGCGCTGTTCGACGGCGATCTGAAAGTGGCGGATCTGCCGCGCGTTTGGAATGAAAAGATGCGGGAGTACCTCGGAATCGTTCCCGAAAACGATCGTGACGGCGTTCTGCAAGATATCCATTGGCCGAGCGGCGATTTCGGTTATTTCCCATCCTATGCGCTCGGCTATGTGTATGCGGCGCAATTCAGGCAGGCCATGCTGCGTGACTTGCCGGACTTCGATGAATGCATAGCCAGCGGTCGACTGGATGAGATTACCAACTGGTTAAGCGCGCATATCCATCGATTCGGCCGTTTGAAAAAACCACTTGAGATCCTGCGGGATGCGACCGGCGAAGCGCCGAATCCGGATTACCTGATTGATTACCTGACGAAAAAATACAGCGCGATTTATCGTCTATAATGGGAAAGCGCACCTGCGCTCCCGGCGCTCGCATCGCCGGGATGAAGCAAACGTTGATGAAAGGGGTTTTGGGTTTGGCACGACAAGCATCGGCGTACGACGACGACACCATCCAGATTTTAGAGGGACTCGAGGCTGTCCGCAAACGGCCGGGCATGTATATCGGTTCAACCGATACCCGCGGTCTGCACCATCTTGTCTATGAAATTGTCGATAATGGCATCGATGAAGCGATGGCCGGTTTCGGCGATCGGATTCTCGTGACGATCCACAAAGACGGTAGTATCGGCGTTCGCGACTACGGACGCGGCATGCCGACCGGTATGCATCGCTCGGGGAAACCGACAATCGAGGTGCTGTCTCTTATACACATCTCCGAG
>UQRJ01000213.1 GCA_900543345.1 uncultured Sporolactobacillus sp.
GAGATGTCTTAGGGTCTCGTGGGCTCGGAGATGTGTATAAGAGACAGATTCTAAAAAGCCGCACGATTCTACTGTTGGCTTGCGGAGCAAGCAAGGCGGATGCGATCGGCCGCTTGCTTCACTGCACAAAGCCGGATCCGGATTTCCCTGCGTCGGCATTAGTCGGACATCCGGATGTAACAGTGATCGCCGATGCTTCGGCACTGTCTGCGGTTGAGAAGGCAGGGAACGTCTGAATGATCGACCGCCAGTCGCCCGTTCCCGTTTATTATCAAATCGAGCGTTATATTGAAAAGCTGATCGAAACAAATGATCTGAAGGAAGGAGACCGGGTTCCGTCGGAAAAGGAATTTACCGATCGGTTTCAGGTGTCGCGGATGACGGTACGGCAGGCTGTGATGGATCTGGTTAATGCCGGCGTTCTCATTCGTCAGAAGGGAAAAGGAACGTTTGTGGCCGGGCAACGGAAAATTGAAAAACAATTGAGCGGGTTAAATGGGTTTACCGAAGACATGCAGGCCCGCGGCATGAAACCGGACAGCCATTTGCTCGATTTTCGTCAATTGAAACCGCCGAAGAAGGTCGGTGAAAAACTGGCGCTTACAGAGAATGCGTCGGTTTTGGAAATCCGTCGTATCCGTTTTGCCGACAAACAGCCGATGGCACTTGAAACAACCTATGTTCCGCCTTCGCTCGTCCCCGGTTTTACTGCCGAAGATGCGAATCGGTCGCTGTATGATTATATTGAAAAAGTGAGCCGGAAAACCATTGATCATGCGGATCAGACACTGGAAGCGACACTCGTTACCCCTGAGGAAGCGGTGCTTCTTGATCTGCCGAAAGGCTCGCCGGTTCTATTGATCGAACGTCTCTCATGGTTGAAAGAAGGGACCGCCTGTGAATTCACCAAGTCGCTATATCGCGCGGACCGCTATAAGTTTGTCATACATGTTTCGAAAAAGTAAATGAGTAACGCCATATTGATAAGTATTACTTATCATGTGGGTTCAAATGAAACAAATTTACTTATTCCCTGCAATCGATTATGATGAATTATAGGAAATAGTGAATGGACATTGCAGGGAGGAGTGACGTTATGACAACGACCGTTGAGAGAACTTCATCCGAAGGCAAAGATTTTTTTAATGCTCGGAAACAGTTGATTAGCAACGGAAAAACGTACACTTACTATGATTTGGATGCACTGAAGCCGTACGGAGACATTGAGCGGCTTCCTTATTCGATTAAGGTTCTATTGGAAGCGGTTTTACGGCAGTGCGACGGCCAGGTCATTACCAAAAAACATGTGGAGAATCTGGCGAAGTGGGGGACGGCCGCATTAAATAAAAGTATTGACGTACCCTTTAATCCGTCACGGATTATTCTTCAGGATTTTACGGGAGTACCGGCCGTCGTCGATTTGGCGTCGATGCGCAAGGCAATGGCGGACTTGGGCGGCGATCCGGAAGAAATTAATCCGGAAAAATCGGTGGATCTGGTTGTCGATCATTCGGTTCAGGTCGATCGCTACGGGACGGACGATGCATTGAAATTCAATATGGAACGCGAATTTCAGCGAAACGGTGAGCGGTATAAATTCTTGAAATGGGCGCAGAGTTCATTTGAAAAATTTCGGGCGGTCCCGCCGGCAACCGGCATTGTCCATCAGGTGAATCTCGAGTATCTGGCGTCCGTCGTGCAATCCGCCGACGAGAAGGGCGGTGGATTGCTGGCGTATCCGGACACGTTGGTCGGAACAGATTCGCATACGACGATGATCAATGGCCTCGGCGTTCTCGGCTGGGGTGTCGGCGGTATTGAAGCCGAAGCAGGTATGCTCGGCCAGCCGTCGTATTTCCCGGTACCTGACGTCATCGGTGTACGAATCACCGGCAGCCTGCAGGACGGGACGACGGCAACCGATTTGGCGCTGCGTGTGACTCAACTGCTTCGCGCCGAACATGTCGTCGGCAAGTTCGTCGAATTTTTCGGGCCGAGCCTTGCGCATATGTCGCTGGCCGACCGGGCGACCATTTCCAATATGTCGCCGGAAAACGGTGCGACGGCAACGTTCTTCCCGGTTGATCGGGTGACCCTTGATTATCTGCGGCTGACCGGACGTCCGGAAGAACGGATTCGTCTGGTAGAAGATTACTGCCGGGCAAATCATTTGTTCCTGACGCCGGATGCGCCGGAACCGAAGTTTACCAAGGTCGTCGATCTGGATCTATCTGACGTCCGTCCGTCCGTATCGGGGCCCAAACGCCCGCAGGACCGTATCCCGCTGACCGAGATTAAGGATGAATTTGCGGCGTCGCTGACCCGTCCGTCCGGCAACCACGGCTTCGGTTTCGATGCCTCGGAACTGAATAAGAGCAGCGAAGTTCATTATTCGGACCAACAGACGGTGCCGTTGAAAACCGGCGCTATCGTGATTGCGGCAATTACGAGCTGCACGAATACGAGTAATCCAAGCGTGATGATCGGTGCCGGACTGGTTGCGAAAAAAGCTGTCGAACGAGGATTGAGCGTTCCCCGCTATGTAAAAACGAGTCTGGCGCCCGGATCGAAAGTAGTCACCGACTATCTGGCTGCTTCCGGACTGACGCCGTATCTCAAGAAACTCGGCTTTAATCTGGTCGGTTACGGGTGTACGACGTGTATCGGCAATTCCGGTCCGCTGCCGCAAGAGGTGGAGGAAGCGATCACCAAAAGCGATCTGACGGTGGCGGCCGTCCTTTCCGGCAACCGTAATTTCGAAGGGCGAATTCATCCGCTTGTACGCGCCAACTACCTGGCATCGCCGCCGCTGGTTGTCGCTTTTGCTCTGGCGGGGAATATTCACTTCGATTTGTACAACGATCCGCTTGGCAAGGATGCGGACGGAAATGATGTATATTTTAAAGATATCTGGCCGACGCGGGAAGAGATCGAGACGGTAATGAACAAATGGGTGAGTCCGGATATGTTCCGTAAAGAATATGCCCGTGTCTTTTCCGAGAATCAACGCTGGAATGAGATTCAGACGAGTCAGGGAGAACTGTACGACTGGGATCCGGATTCAACTTATATTCAAAATCCGCCGTTTTTTGAATCTCTATCGGCCGAATTGAAAAAAATTCAACCGATTCGGAATTTGCGTGTGATCGGCAAATTCGGTGATTCAGTGACGACCGACCATATTTCGCCGGCGGGAGCGATCGCCTTAAAAAGCCCGGCGGGAAAGTATCTGATTGCCAAGGGCGTCAAGCGCTATGATTTCAATTCATACGGCTCACGGCGCGGCAATCACGAGGTGATGATGCGCGGCACGTTTGCCAATATCCGCATTCGCAATCAGATCGCACCGGGTACGGAAGGCGGTTATACGACCTACTGGCCGACCGGCGAAGTGATGCCGATTTACGACGCGGCCATGAAATATAAGCAGGACGGGACCGGTCTTGTGGTACTGGCCGGTAAAGACTACGGCATGGGCAGCTCGCGCGATTGGGCGGCCAAGGGAACCAATCTGCTGGGTATCCGGGCCGTCATCGCAGAAAGCTATGAACGGATTCATCGCAGTAATTTAGCGATGATGGGTGTACTGCCACTTCAGTTTAAGCCGGGAGAAAGTGCGGCATCGCTTGGATTGGCCGGTAGCGAAAGCTTCAGCATCGATCTTGACGAACACATTGTGCCGGGGCAGGATATCGCTGTTCGGGCGGTCGGGCAAGATGGTTCGGTCGTTTCATTTACCGCAGTTCTTCGTTTCGACAGCGATGTCGAAATTGATTATTATCGTAACGGCGGGATTTTACAAACTGTATTGCGGCGAAAACTGCGCGAAAAAAATTAACGGAATGATGTATGAACGGCTGCTTTCCGGACACAATAAAGAGCGAAGGGGAAATGGTTGGTTGAAATCATTCGTTGAAATCGAAGGAGAGGATACCATTGGGAAGGCCGACTTGTTCAATGCATCCTGTGACGGCACATTAGCCGCTCTTGAGATTGAAGCGTATGTCCGGGCAATTTAATTTCTTCTTCATCTGGGAGACCGTCTGAATAAGACGGTCTCTTTTAGCGTTTGGGACAGACGGAAAATTTAAGCAAAATTCGATCCGACTTTTTTTTCTATGATAAAATAGAAATAGCTCATCGACATCGACCGAGAGGAGAGAGGAGACGGTTGCCTAAGTTGGTCAATTACAGCGGCAAATGGGAAACGGACTACAGGCGCGAAGCGGATCGGATTACCGGCGCGCTGCGCCCGTTCCTGCATGCCGTTCATCATATTGGCAGTACGGCTGTACAAGGAATGCCGGCTGTCCCGATCATTGATATTCTGGCAGAAGTTACCTGCTCCGGTGCATCGGCGCCTGTCCGGTCGCGGATCACAAGGCTCGGCTATGTGCCTGCCGGCCAGCAGAAAGCGGCGGGAGCCGAGATCTTTAACCGAGTGGATCATTCCGGCGCGCTGCGGTTCTGCCTTTATCTGGTTGACGCTGAAGCGGGGGATGCTGTCCGTTTTCTGGCCCTGAGAGATTATCTGCGTACGCATGCGGATGACGCGGCGTTTTACGGTGCTCTGAAAGAGAAATTAGCGGGTATTTGCCCGGTTGATAAGGAAAGTTATCAGACAGCGAAGGCCGCCGCTTGTGCAAAGCTGGAAACGCTGGCGCTGGAGTGGTGGTACGGTAATTGAAGTGGGTGCCCGGAGAGGTGCGGAATCATTAAAAAGTTTCGTTGGATCATTATCGGTGGGATGCTTATCGTCATCGGCGGATTAGCCTTTTACTGGCTTGCCAAACCGGGGGCGCCGAATCATCGGCCGGTTGAAATAACTTATCGGATTGTTGCCCTCGGCGATTCGTTGACCGAAGGGGTCGGAGATCTCAAAGACAAAGGTTATGCCGGCCAGACAGCCGTTGCTCTGAAACAGCAAAAGCATGTGAAAAAAGTATCGATGCAAAATTTCGGCCATCGCGGCGATACGTCGGATGATTTACTAACGGTGCTACAGAAAAAGCAAGTCAGAGCAGCGATCAAACGTTCGAATACTGTTTTGATTACCATCGGCGGCAACGATATCGTCGGTGTCCTGCGGAATCATTTCATGAATCTGAGTGAGGAGGATTTTTCAACCGAACAACAGCGGTTTCTGCGGAATCTGAAGCAGATTTTGGCGGAAATCGGGGAACTGAATCCTAAGGCGCAGATCTACTACATGGGTCTGTATAATCCGTTCGAAGAATATATGGGCAAGGCAAACAAAGACTTCGAACCGATTCTTCACCGCTGGAATAACGGCAGTCGGGAACTGATTAAAAAATATCGCCGCGTCACTTACATACCGACGTTCGATCTGTTTCACCGTCAGGGCGATGCGCTGTTCTACGACTGTCTCTTATACACATCTCCGAGCCCACGAGACCCTAAGACATCTCG
>UQRJ01000214.1 GCA_900543345.1 uncultured Sporolactobacillus sp.
TCTACACAAGGCTATTCGTCGGCAGCGTCAGATGTGTATAAGAGACAGATTTTTTGTTCTGTCGTTTATTTTTGCATCGCTTCAATTGAGAATAGATATCCCCCTCGCAAAATGGGCAAAAAAAAAGAGGCAAACCTATTTTGCCCCTCTTTTGTGATCTTTTTATTCGTTTTGTCCGCTGCCGGGACTGGCCTGACCCTTTACCGTTGTATAGGATTTCGAGCCGACACCGGCCAGCTTGCCGCCCTCGACAATCAGATACTCATCACGGATTGGCCTGTGATCGAAAAAGTCTTCCAAAATTTCGCGAACACCGGCTGCATAACGGGCCTGTGCAGAAAGCGTCGTTCCGGAGATGTGCGGCGTCATGCCTTCGTGCGGCATTGTCCGCCACGGATGGTCGGCTGGGGCCGGCTGCGGATACCAGACGTCGCCGGCGTAACCAGCGAGTTGCCCGGACTTCAGCGCGCGAACGACGGCATCCCGATCGACCAGTTCGCCGCGGCCGTTGTTGACAATGTATGCACCGCGTCTCATCGACTGGATGACGTCCTCGTTAAACAGATGGTAAGTCTGCGGATGCAGCGGCGCTTCCAGAACAGCGACGTCGACGATTTTCGCCAGGTCATGAACGTCCGGAATAAAAGTCGCGCCAAGTTCTTTTTCCACAGTGGCAGGCAATTGATGGCGCTGCGTATAAACCAATTTGACATCGAACGGTTTTAACCTTTTCAATACGGCGCGACCGATCCGTCCGGCGGCAACAATGCCGACCGTCATGCCTTCCAGATCATAGGCGCGGGAAACGCAATCGGCGATATTCCAGCCGCCTTTTTTCACCCAATCGTGCGAAGGCAGGTAATTGCGGACCAGCGACAGCACCTGCATGACCGCATGTTCAGCCACACTGATACTGTTACTATAAGTGACCTCGGCCACGGTCACATTATGTTCGTTTGCTGCGCTAAGATCGACATGATCGGAGCCGATGCCGGCGGTAATCGCCAGTTTGAGCTTTTTAGCCTTGGCGAAACGTTCGGCGTTTAAATAGGCCGGCCAGAATGGCTGCGAAATAACAACATCGGCGTCCGGCAACTCGCGCTCGAAAACAGAATCCGGGCCTTCCTTGTCAGACGTTACGATTAGCTGGTGACCGTTCGACTCAAGAAACTTACGCAGTCCGAGTTCGCCGGAGACACTGCCGAGCAATTCACCCGGTTTAAAGTCGATCGCTTTCGGGTTTGGCACGGTTTGTCCATCTGGATAGTGAGTAATTTCCGGAATCGAATCACGACTATATTTTGGCGGATAACCGTCAACCGGATCGGGATACAGGACACAAAGAATTTTTGCCAATTTCATCCTCCTCTTTTATTTAAATCTCTCTCTATCATTCTTTATTGTAGCACTTTTGTAAACGGATCCAAGTAATTGAGACGAGGCGCTTCATGCACTGACGACTTGTTTGGTATCTTGTAATTTAAACCGACCGATCAATTGGTTGAGTCGCTGCGCTTCTTTTTCTAGCGATTCGGCTTCTTTCAGCAATCCGCTCATCGTTTTGTCGACATGTCCTACTGATTGCGTCACATCGTTAACATTGGCGGCGGATTCTTCGGAGACGGAGGCGATATTTTCAATGGCCTGAATCATCTGCCTACCAACGTTGCCAACTTCATGAAAACGGTCATTCATCGCTGCCAAATCGGTGCGCACTTGCGTCATTCGCCGAGCAATCTCGCCGAACTGGCGTCCAGTGCGATGGATTTGCGCTGACCCTTGATCGACCTGTTCGCTGCTTTGATCCAGCGCGGCGGCTACCTGCCCGGCGTCTTCATGGATCTCGCCGATCTCAGTGACGATTTTTCCGACGGAGTCCGCCGTTTGATTTGATAATTTACGAATGGCGTCGGCGATCACGTTGAATTCTCGCCCTTTTTCTCCGGCCTTTGCGGCGACAATCGAAGCATTGAGGGCAAGTAAGTTCGTCTGCCTGGCAATCGTACGAATCAGATCAATCAATTCGGTAATGTTTTTTAGCCGCATGCCGAGGCGTTCCATTTTTGTTCGGCAATCCTTGACACCGGTGCCGATTTCCGTCATGTGGTGAATAGAGCCGTCGATCAACGTGCGGCCGGTTTGTGTTGCCTGCGCAGCCTGCTCGGCCAATTGATTGACCGTTTGCGCACGCTGCGTTTCTTTTTCCAAACTTTTTAGAAATGAACCGGCCATTTCGCTGACGGCCGACGTATGTTTCGCTTGTTCTTCAACGCCGACGGACAATTGTTCCATCGACTGGCGGATGTCGTTGCTGCTGCGCGCCGTTTCATGGGTTGCCCCAATCAGTTTCTGACTTTGCGTACGCGACTTCTGCGAGAGTTCAGACAGCGTGCGGGTCATCGCCAGCAGATTATCTTTCATATCGACGATTGACTGTGCGATCAGGCCGAGTTCATCCCGACTGTGGATAATGTCGCTCGAGCGTCTCAGATCTCCGGAAGCGATGCGTTTGGTCATGGTGACGACATGACGGAACTGTCTTTTGATCCGGCGCTGAATCAGAAAAGTCAAAGCGCCGCCGATGAGTACTGATAGAATCAAACCGGTGATGAGAAAAAAGATCGACAGATTGATCTGTGCCCGGGCATTGCGGACGGCCGCCTGTTCATCCCGAACGACCGATTGGCGCAGCTGCTGCAGCCGGGTCATCGTATTGTTTTGAATCCGGTTTTGCTCATGACGGATTGTGAGTGTTTTGGCATGATCGCCGGCCAGTACAGCCGGAACCAATTCGTTCTGAAAAAGATTATAGGTCATCGAGTCATCGTGCATAATTCGGGTGAACAGCTTTTTTTGTTCCGGCGTACGCATAAATGGCTGGATCTTCTTTTCCATTTTTGTTAATTCGGACTGATCCCGACTGTATAATTTGACAGCGGAGTCGCCCGGATTCAGTAAGTAATCGACCACTCGGGAATCTTTGGATCTGAACAAAGTGCCGATTTCCGTGATTTGGACGGTTCGGTTTCCTTCTTTTCCGGCGGCGTTCACGCGCTGCATCGACAGCAGCAGCAACCAGGCCGAGGCGGCGACGGCTAACAGAATGATACACAAAATAATGAGCAGATTCAGTAAGTACTTTTGATTGATTTTTAAATGATTCCATTGAACAAATAATTTGTGCTGCATAACGGCCCTCCCGTTTTATTTGCCTCACTCAGCTAATTCCAGTATTGAACGCGGGAGGGGCTTGCAGCAAGTCGATCAATGTAAAATTAATGTAAACATATTTTAATAATCAATCGGCAGAAAGTCCTTTTTTCAACGATTTATGCTTCGGCTTATGATGAATAGGCACTTAAGAGATGCGATCAAGGACCTATAAATATTAACCTTGGTTTTTGGTTCGTCGGCAACGAGTTCGACATAGCAGAATCTTTTCAGAGAGCCTGATCAGTTCTCCTTTTTTTACAACGGCTTAAATTCGGCGGCATAAACGATATAATAGTATTACTTGCATGTTTAGGTGGGGAGATTCATATGAAATCGGTCAACGATACGCTCTTTCGACGAGCCGAACAATTTGCTCAACGCAAGTTTTCCGCTGATGAAGCGGTGGCGGTCGGCGGCTCTGTCGCCCGGAGCGGTGCAGACGAATTCAGCGATATCGATTTAACGATTTTTAGAGCGGATGATTCGGCCGACCGCAATGTCGACGACAGTGGCTACATTATTCAGCTGCACTTTGAAAGGTTGCCGGACGTCGTTCAAGTTCTTCAGAACCCTTGGGCGTTTCGCTTCCTTGATGAAATGAAAATCATCAGCGATCGCAACGGCCGATTGAAGTCGCTGCAACATGCCGCTTCGTCTTTTTTTCATTCTGCACCGGGACGGGCCCGGATGATTGCCGAAGTCAGGCGGCTTGTTCAAGAACGGCTTGCGGCATCGCGGCGCTTGTTCGAGTCGCAACGTGCGTTATCGGCCACGCACGCCGCGATGGGCGCATGGTCGGAAGCGGCTTTTCTGCGGCTCTATTTACAGGAGGGATCGCTGTCTACCGATCGGCTGATTCCGTTTAGCCGACAGGACCGGTTACGGTTCGAAGCATTCCAGCACTGTTCGTCAATCTGCACAGCCGGTTGCGCAAGGGATTTTTCCCCTGTCCTGCATGAGCTGCGCCACTTCTTGAGCGCACGCGGAGTCAATGCGCCTTTTGATCTCGATCCGCTCCAGGAGATGTTGGTGCGGCAGAAAAATTGTCGCTTACTGCGGGCGGGCGATCCGTTTGCCCTGCGCTGGCAAATGTACGGAGAAGCGCTCTGGCTCTGTTTTGCTGCCGATCAACCGTTTGAGCCGTTGTATGCATCTTTTCCCGCCAAGCTGAAGTGCGGCCTAAGCGCGATCGGTTTTCGCGCGTTGAGTGAGCGGAAATTAGCGGAGCTGTGTCGATTGAGCCGGGCCATGATCGACGCCCCGATGAATGCGGATGAAATGTAATCTCGGCGGTCATCTGGCATTTCCGCGTTAAGCCGGCTATATTCTGCGTCCATGTCTCAGCATGGACATGTTGATTTTTTCGCCCCGTCGAACAGCCTTTACTTCTTCCCCACACGCAACCGAATGTCAAGATTCGACGGATCAGCGACAAAGATGTCCCCTTCCCGTTCGGTGACGTCTGTTCCCATCGTCCGCACGCGCTGCAAAGCCTCGCTTCTTGCCTGCCGGCTCGGGTAGTCGATGGTAAACCATTTCATCCCCGCCCGGTTTTTTCCGGACGCCGGCCTCCCTTTGCTTTCCCAGATGTTCAAGCCGATGTGGTGATGATAGCCGCCGGTCGAGAGAAAATCGGCCATCTGCCCATAATTTGCCACGAGCCGAAAACCGAGCCCTTTCGTATAAAACGTGGCGGCGGCCTCAAGGTCGGCGACTTGCAGATGGATATGACCGATCATCGTCTGCACCGGCAAGCCAGTCCACGGCTGACCGTCCAGCTCATGCAAGATTTGTTCGTCTAGTCCGACGGTCGGCATATAGACTTTGCCATTTTCCCAATTCCACTGTTTCGGCGGCCGGTCACGATAAAGTTCAATGCCGTTGCCGTCGGGATCAGCGAGATAGACCGCTTCGCTGACGGCGTGATCGGCGCCCCCTTGCAGCGGCCAGCCGTCTTTGAGTAGATGCGCGAGGACGGCGGCGAGGTCCTTCCGTGACGGAAGCAGCAAGGCGAAATGATACAATCCGGCTTCATGCGGTTGGCGGGGCAAAATGCCTTCCGGCTGTTCGACAGTTATCAGCGGATCGGTACCATTGGCGGTAAATGCGATCGTCCGCTCTCCTTTCTCAAGCACGCGCAGTCCGAGCATGTTCACGTAGAAATCTTGCTGTCTCTTATACACATCTCCGAGCCCACGAGACCCTAAGACATCTCGT
>UQRJ01000215.1 GCA_900543345.1 uncultured Sporolactobacillus sp.
TACGAGATGTCTTAGGGTCTCGTGGGCTCGGAGATGTGTATAAGAGACAGCGACTATCCGGTCAAAAAAAATGAAAATAGTTGCATAATTTATAACCAGGTATTAATATGTACCTATATAAACGATTGCGGACTTCTTCTCCGCAAAAGACATGAGGTGGGAATGAAATGGAATTGAAAGAGCTGATTGCTCCGGATCATTACAATCTGACTCGGGAAATCGACCGCTACGACTCAGAAAAGATCGCACTGCGATGGGAAAACGAAGCCGGAGAGAAAAAAAGTGTCACCTATCATGAACTGATTCGTCGCGGCAAACGTTTTGCCAATGTTCTCAGCCATCTCGGTATCCATAAGGGCGATCGCATTATGACGATCGTGCCGCGGATTATCGATGCCTATGTGATCTATCTCGGCGCTCTTCGTGCCGGGATTGCCGTTATTCCCGGTTCGGAGATGCTTCGATCTGTCGACATTTCTTTCCGCATTAATCAGGGCGAAGCTAAAGCAATCGTCGCCTATCACGCATACAGCAATCAAGTGGATCAGATTAAAGAAGAGACGCCCTCGCTGCGTTATAAAATTTCCGTCGGCGGTGAAACGGACGGCTGGCTGTCGATGGATGAATTGATGAGTGAGGCTTCGGATCAATTTCAGACAGTGGATACGCTGAAAGATGATATGGCGTTCATGACTTATACGTCCGGGACATCGGGAACGCCCAAAGCCGTTGTGCACAGTCATGCCTGGGCGTACGCTCATTTGCGCATTGCTCCGCCGCGCTGGCTCGACATCCGTCCGGGCGATACGGTTTGGGCGACGGCCGGTCCCGGTTGGCAAATGTGGATCTGGAGTCCGTTTTGGTCGGTACTCGGCAAAGGTGTTACCGGCATTTCCTATTTCGGCCGCTTTCATCCGGAAAAACAACTGCAGCTGCTGCAGGACTACCAGGTCAACGTCTTGTGCTGTACGCCGACCGAATATCGCTCGATGGCCAAAGTCAAAGATCTCGGCAAGTATGACTTGTCGCATCTGCGCAGTGCATGCTCGGCGGGTGAAGCGCTGAACAGCGGCGTCATCGACACATTTAAAAAGACGTTTGGTATTCAGTTGAAGGACGGCTACGGTCAGACCGAGAGTACCTTGCTGATCGGCGCGCTGGTCGACGATCCCGTCCGCGAAGGATCGATGGGACGCGCCATTCTTGACGATGTTGTGGCGGTGGTCGATGAAGACGGCAAGCCGGTTCCCGATGGCACGGTCGGCAGTATTGCCGTCCGACGTGACTTTCCGGCTTTATTCCGCGGCTATTACCGCCAGCCCGACCGTTACCGGGAAGCCGTCCGCGGCGGCTATTTTCTGACCGGCGATCGGGCGGTCCGCGACAGCGATCATTATTTCTGGTTCCATGGCCGACGCGACGATGTAATCATTAGCTCCGGTTATACAATCGGACCGGTCGAAGTCGAAGATGCGCTGCTGAAAAGCAAAGCAGTCAAAGACTGTGCGGTCGTCGCCAAACCGCACCCGATCCGCGGCAACATTGTTAAGGCGTTTGTCGTTCTAAAAGACGGATTTCATGGCTCCGACGATCTGATCAAGAAGCTGCAGAACTTTGTTAAAAACGTCACGGCACCGTACAAATATCCGCGCGAAATTGAATTTGTCTCCACCCTGCCGAAAACGGTCTCCGGTAAGATCAATCGGGCAGAACTAAGACAGCTCGAATTGCGCCGGGCGCATGAGCAGGAGTCGCCAGTCTGAGCCGGCCGGGCAATCTCCGGAAGGGTTCCGATAAAACAGGAGGTCATGATCCCGCTTGGATTCGATGCCTCTTTTTGTTCAACTAAGCGGCTCAATAATGCCCGTACTTAAAGTTAAACAAACAAGAAATGCTAAAAAGATGCCTCAAGGTCTCACATCGGCCCCAAGGCATCTTTTTTGACGTGACTTTAATTATCCAACACATTATCGAACGGGGTCGGCGGAAACTGATAGGATAAGAAAAATCCTGCCGCGACGACTGCGATTATCAGCAGTATAAAGCCGACGTCATAACGACTCCAGCCGACCCGATAATAATAGGTGCGTTCACTGCCGCTGATTGAAAACCGTTTGGCTTCCATTGCCACGGCGGTTCGCTGTGCACGACGGATCGACTGGACAAGCAGCGTCAGCGCGTAGCGCCGGAATCGTTCATAGAAAGCCTTCGCTCCTTTTTTACGCGATAAACCGCGAACTTTCATTGCCTGGCGAATATGGACGAACTCTTCGGCCATCGCCGGCAGCATACGAAAGGCGGCCAGGCAGCTATATGCATAGCGAACGGGCATCTTCAACTGCTGCATCAACGAATAGAAAAACAAGACCGGCTGCGTTGTCGAGGCGAACAGATACCCCATCAATCCGAACAGGAATGTCCGCAGTCCGAGTAAAATGCCCCGCGACAGGCTTTCTTCAGTAACCCGAATCAGATACCAATGCACTAACACATGCGTTCCCTTACCGTACATGATCATTGCCGAGGCACTCAGCATTGATAAAAAAAGCGTAACGATGAGGAACCCGAAAGCCACTTTCTTGGAAAAACCGGCGGCCCGGCTATAGAGCGCGATAAATAGCACGGTCGTCCAGATCATCGTATTGAGGTTATGCACGAACAAGTATAAAAGAAACAGTCCGGCGACAGTCAGAAACTTAAAAGTCGGGTTGACTTTGAAAAGTAGTCTGTTTCGATCCGTCCGAAGCACGTCCATCGCTGCTCTCCCCCTCCCTGCCCATTTTACCGACCGGCGCGATGTCTTTTATCAGGCGGCCGTTTTCAACGGTCAGTATCCGCGTGGCAAAATGGCGGACGATTTCCATTTCATGAGTCACCATGATCACCGTTGTTCCCGACATGACCAAGTCGCCGAATAGATCCAGCAGCGCAAACGTATTGCGCGCGTCCTGTCCGAAAGTCGGTTCGTCGAGGATGACTGCTTGCGGACGGTCGATTAGCGACGAAGCCACGCTCAGGCGTCGTTTCTCTCCGACCGACAGCTGGTAGGGACTTTGTTCCTGTCGCCCGGTCAAACCGTAGCGTTTCAATGCCCCGGCGACACGTCTGGCGATCAGCGCCGGTGCTATTTTTTTCAGTACCAAACTAAAGCCGAGTTCATCCTTTACACGATCGGTAACGAACTGATATTCCGGATTCTGAAAGACGAACGCCACTTGATCTTCCGGTCGATCGAGCGACCATTTAATTTGTCCGCTATGGGGGATCAGTTTCATCAGCCCTTCGATCATTGTGCTTTTCCCCGCACCGTTTTCACCGATCACGGCCACCCACTCACCGCGATGAATCGTCAAATGTTCGGTTTGAAAGCACTTTTTCTTTCCATGGAATGCGGCGAATCGATTGAGTTCAAGCAGCGGTTGTCCGGACGGACGAGGCGTGGGACGACCGGTTCGCTTTTTCAGATAACCGGGCCAAGCTCCCGGATGCCAGATGCCGTAACGATCGATTGCTTCCCGGTGGGCGCCTAAGATCTCCTCTTTCGCCCCGTCGGCGATAATCCGGCCGCTCGAATCAAACAACACGATCCGCTTAATAAAGTCAAGTACGCGGTCGATTTTATGCTCGACAATGATTAATGTCCGCCGGTCGGAAACGGCACGGACGGTTTGCCAGAGCTGCTTTGTTCCCTCGGGATCCAGAAGTGCGGTAGGTTCATCGAGAAAAAGCACGTCCGGTTCCAACGCCAGGACACTGGCAATGGCCAACCGTTGTTTCATACCGCCGGATAATGTCCGAATCAGTCGGTGCGGATGATCGGCGTTCAGGCCGGTCATTTGCAGATAGCGGCGGATCAGCTCCGGCATCTGGCGACGATCAATGCCGCGGTTCTCAAGCACAAAAGCAATCTCTTCATCGGCATAGGGCATGCAAAACTGCGTATCCGGATCCTGAAAGATGAATCCCCAGCTCTGCGGAATCGCGACGGACGCCGCTTTCATCGGCAATTCGATGCTTCCCGGCACCAGACCCGAGAGAACCTGCAGCAGTGTCGATTTGCCGCATCCGGAGGGGCCGAGCAGCAGTACCCGTTCGCCCGTTCCGTAGCAGAAATTCAGATCCTTAAAAAACATTTGCCGCTTCTTCGGGAAAGCCAGCCGCAAATTTTTGACGCCCCACTGACGCGCATTATTTATCGAGCACATGATAATCGTCTTTAGACACCGGCCGAAGCAGATTAGTCACGCCGGTCAGCTCGAGCGCTTTGACAAACAGATATGGGAATAGGCCCGAAAAAATCAGCGCGCCGATGAACCGGAAGATAATGTTCAATGTCAGGTTCCACGCGGCCAACTGCGGCAGATAACCGAGCGGGACGTCGAGAACGAACGATCCGGCCGACGCGGCCAGAGCCGACAGGATTGCCGTCAGCAATGTAAAACGGCGATAGCGAAACGCCGCGAATACCACTTCGGAAAATGCTCCTTGAATCAGTCCGTAGTACAAGTTGACAATGCCGCCGGATCCGGCAAACAAGACTTCGACTAGCGCCGCAGCGGTTTCCGCCAGAAACGCAACACCCGGTTTTCTGATGAGAAGCGCCATAAACGGTCCGGCGATAAACCAGAACCCGTAAATTAGCGCGTCCAATTGCAGACCGAATGACTCGAACAGATTATAAATCGGTCCCAACACACGGAACAGCAATCCGAACGCCAAACCGACCACGACCGTAACCAAAATATCGGTCAGATTCAGGACATAGCTACTTTTCTTTTGACTCATTTGACGATGCCTCCATTTGATCACATTTCCCACTGCTATCGGTCCGTCCGGCAAAAAAAGCCGCTTTCCAGATCGGAAAGCGGCTTTTGGTGACTTCTATCTCCGCCACTTCCCTACGCTGGTATTACCCAGATCAGGTCCGAGGGTCAGGATTTATCCTTCTCAGCAAAACGCACCCCTAGTGGAAAATGTGTATTCAGTTTTATAATTTCATCATTAAACCTACTATAAATCGCCCGCCACTTCAAGCGGAACGATCGGTTTTGTATGTGTCAAGCTTTTCTCGGTGTGCCTGGTCAGAACGGGATTCCTCTTATCTGAAACTGTACACCATGAGGCACAAAAGACTATCTGGCTCCTTAGGCCCAATTGATTACAGATCGATGTATTGCTTCAACCGACCAATGGCACTGGAAGCCGAAGCGTGACGGCCGATTGCTCCGCGGTGCGTACCGATCGATGGTCGCGTCGGGGATGCAAACAGCGACGCCGTCCGCACGGCCCGCTTGAACTGCCGTTCTTCCCGGCGAGAAGGCGTAAACGACGCGAGATAGGCTGCTTTCAACGTCCCGTTACGCAGCCCTTGGATGACCTTCACCATGCCTTCGGTCGACGGTCCC
>UQRJ01000216.1 GCA_900543345.1 uncultured Sporolactobacillus sp.
CGAGATGTCTTAGGGTCTCGTGGGCTCGGAGATGTGTATAAGAGACAGGCAGGCGGCCCGCTTCATCGTAAAGTCCGAGCAGCAGCGCATTGACTGCGTCACCGCGAAACGTGACGCCGCCGACTACCGCAATCAAGTCACGATCATTTTTGATCTTTTTCCAAGACGACATGGTCCGTCCGATCAAATAGCCGCTGTCCCGGCGTTTGGACACGATGCCCTCCATTTGCTGTTTGCGAACGGCGTGCAAAAGCGCCGTACCGTCCGCGAAGGTTTCGGCCGTCCGTACTCGCTCCCGATGAGTAACCACATCTGCCAGCAGCGCCAAACGTTGATCCAGCCGGATATTGGCGAGCCAGTGCCCGTTATATAAAGCAATATCAAAGACCATATAAGTGACGGGAACCGCCGAAACCGCCCGATCGACGTGTGCGACCGTATGGATTCCTTCCCGTTTCATCACTTCGTGGAACGACGGTTTTCCTGCCGCGTCAAGCGCAATCACTTCCCCATCGAGGACGGCCGATTCGGCGGAAAGATAAGCACCGGCTTCGCACAATTCCGGATAAAAGGCAGTACGTTCAGATCCTCGGCGATTAAAAAGCTGCGTTTGTCTTGCGTGATAGTAAGTCAGCAAGCGGATGCCGTCCCATTTGATCTGATGCAGCCATTCCGGACCGGCGGGCACTTCGTCGGCAAGCATCGGTTCCGGAGGGGTAAATGGAATGCGTGCCATCATACTTCCGCCCTTTTCCTTCGCCGTACGCTTTTCTTCTTTGGCTTCGTTTCGCGAACACTCGCTTCTAAGGCGGAAAGCAAATCGACAACACTTTTTTGTGACGATGTCTTTTTTGCCGGTGTCGGTACGCCGGCAATTTTATTTTCAATCAGTTGCTCCAATTTCAGCCGATAGTCGTCTTTATAGCTTTCCGGTTGAAAGTCGGTAGTCAACTGATCAACCAGTTTGGCGGCAATATCCAGTTCGTTAGTCGCGGGTTCTGCCGGAATGGCGTTCAGCCCCGGTACTTCCGTCATGCTTCGCACCTCATCTGGATAGTACAGCGTCTCCAGCAGCATTCCTTTGCCATAACTGCGGATCGCCGCCAGATGCTGTTTGGAACGAATAATGATATTAGCCAAACCAATTTTACCGGAGTCGCCGATCGTCCGCTGAAGCAGCGAATAGGCGCGTAGTCCCCGGTCTCCGTCCGGGCCGACAAAATATGATTTTTCAAAGTAGATCGGATCGATTTCGTCAAGCTTGCAGAAATTGATGATTTCAATGCTTTTATCCGCCTCCTGACGCAGATCGTCCAATTCCTCACTGCTGATCGGCACAAACTGATTCGGCGCATATTCATATGCTTTCACAATCGCGTCGTTTTCGACAGTTTTCCCGCACTTCGAGCAGGTCCGTGTATAATTGATCGGCGCCATGCAATCTTTATGCAGCATACGCAGCCGAATATCTTTATTTTCCGTTGCCGTGTAGAGTTTCACCGGAATATAGACCAGACCGAATTGGATCGAACCTTTCCACATCGTTCGCATATGCGCTCACCTCGGTGTTAGTATGTACCGAAGTGGCCGATGTAGTCGGCACAGATGATGAATGTGGCTATTTTTAAATTGAGCTGATCATTGATTCGGCGTATACAGCCATGGATCCCGCGCTTCTCGACTTTTTTTCCGCGCTCATCGCGATTAATCCCGCGCTTCTCAACTTTTTTTCCGCGCTCATCGCGGTTAATCCCGCGCTTCTCGACTTTTTTTCCGCGCTCATCGCGGTTAATCACGCGCTTCTCGACTTTTTTTCCGCGCTCATCGCGATTAATCCCGCGCTTCTCGACTTTTTTTCCGCGCTCATCGCGATTAATTCCGCGCTCGGATCAACAGTTTCTGCTCAGCGGCCGGATCCCTCTTTTTCCGACTGAACCGATTCCTTCGATTCATTTAGTGCCGCTTTGGCCTCACGTACGACTTTCAACAGATCGACGCCCTGCTGCATCGCCGCGAAGACACAACCGCAGTAGCACTGGCGATAAACATGATACCGCCGGCACAGCTCGATCGACCGTTGATAGCCTCCGCGCTTCTTGAAATCAGACGGCAGCCATTGCATTCGATCGGTTTTTTGCAGCATCAGACCGATTCGGTTAATCACCTGACTGTTCTTGTGCGGGCTGATCGTCAGGGTACTCACAAAGTAATTACAGTGCAATTCTTTCGCCTTTTTCGCTGCCAGATCAAGGCGCATGTTAAAGCAAGCACTGCAACGGCGGCCGCCTTCCGGCTCTTTTTCCAATCCCTTCACACAGGTAAACCAATCGGTCGGGCGATATGGAGCGGCAAGAAAATGAACATCCCGCCCGTAATCCCGATTAAAATCGCGGATGAACTGTTCCTGAACCGCTTTGCGCCGTTCATATTCGATTCGCGGATGAATGTTGGAGTTCGTATAATACACCGTCAAATTGGCATATTGCGACAGGAATTCCAACACATATGTACTACACGGACCGCAACAGCTATGAACAAGAATATTGGGACGAACACCTTCTTCCTGCCAGGAAGCAATCATTTTTCTCAGTATCTGATCGTAGTTGATCCGCTGATTCGGCGAGAGCTTCGCCAATAGATCTTCCGCATCGATCATCGCTGACAACCTCCTTTATCGTATAAATTCACATCATCGCGACAAAAAGGGCGATTTTGCCTGTTGATCCACCCTGACTGCCGGCGCTGGCGATCATAAACTAAAGTATCGGGCAGGCAATCAGGACTGCCCGACGATACGCCGCCTGCGTGCCCCTCCTCATCACTCCGGATGACACCCTGTCAAAGGGTGTCATTTCGATTTTTTCCAAATATATGTCTTTGAAAAATGATCGACAGGCTTACCCGCCAAGTTATAATAATTAACGTGCAGGAAACCGCCGCGTGCGTCTAGTTCCAGCAAAACATAGGTCCCTTCCGCGTAATTACGCGGAAGACGCAGGCTGCCGGGATTAATGACGACCGTTCCGTTTTCCTGGAACGATCCGGCCAGATGTGTATGTCCAAAACAGACAATATCCGCCTGCTCTTCCGCCGCACGCTTGAGCAATCCCGCAGGCGAGCGGCGCACACCAAGCAGGTGGCCGTGAACAATCAAAAATTTCAGCGGACCGGACCGTTCAACTCGCTCAGGTGGATAGGCGCCGGGAAAATCGCAGTTTCCCTCGACAGTCATAAAGCCGGCAATCTCCGGACGGTCCGCCCGCAGTTCGGAGTCGCCGCAGTGAAACATCGCCTCAACCTCATCCCGGTAGCGCCGCTTTAACTCCGCCAACTCATGCGTCATCCCGTGCGTATCACCGATAATCAGCCATTTCATAACCGCTCACCCGTCCATTCGGGCCAGCGGCGGCGAAACTCGCGCAGCGCGCGCCCACGATGGCTAATTTTATCTTTTTCGCTTTCACGTATCTCGGCAAATGTCTGCTTCCGATCGGGAACAAAAAAAACGGGATCATAGCCGAACCCGCCCCGACCGCGCGGTGCCTCGGCAATCACGCCGTCGCAGCGCCCCTCGGCAAAGCGGGTCGGTTTGCCCGGTATGCTCAGCGCAATCACACAAATGAAATGAGCGGCCCGTCGCGATGTCGGAACCCCTGTTAATTTTTTCAGCAATTTAGCGATATTACGCTGGCTATTCTTGTCCGGTCCCGAATAACGGGCCGAAAAGATACCCGGTTCACCGCCGAGGGCATCGACTGACAGGCCGGAGTCGTCGGCCAGCGTTGGCAGTTTCGTCCGTGCTGCAAGTGTCTCCGCCTTCAGTGCGGCATTTTCCTGAAAACTCGACCCTGTCTCCGGAACATCGATATCAATGCCGAGGTCATGCAATGAAACGATATCGACATGAAAATCCGCCAATATTTCTTTGATTTCCCTGATTTTACCTTGATTATTCGAAGCAATCAACAGCCGTTTCACTGTCCGGTCCCTTCCTTCTTATCGCCGAGGATGTCGCCGACCACCGTTTTCTCGACATCGATCAATTGACGGATTCCTCGTTTTGCCAGCCGGATCAGTTCGGCCAGCTCGTCTTCGCCGAAGGTTGCTTCTTCGCCGGTTCCCTGAATTTCAACAAAACGGTTATTCCCGTTCATCACAAAATTCATATCGACATTCGTCGTCGAATCTTCCGCATAGCAAAGATCGAGGATTGGCCCGTAGAGCGGATGAATACCGGCCGATGTCGCCGCCAGATATGAATTCACCGGAATCCGCTCCAGCTGCCGGCGATCGACCATTTTTTTCAGTGCCAGTACCAGCGCAACAAACGCACCGGTGATTGAAGCGGTACGCGTGCCGCCGTCGGCCTGAATCACGTCGCAGTCAATCCAGATGGTCCGCTCGCCGAGTGCATCCAATTGGATGACCGAACGCAATGAGCGGCCGATCAACCGCTGAATCTCCATCGTCCGGCCGCCGAGCCGCCCACGCGCAGCTTCGCGCATTGTCCTTTCCGGCGTAGCCCGCGGCAGCATCGAATACTCAGCGGTAACCCAGCCCTTCTTCTGCCCGCGCATGAACGGCGGTACCCGCTCTTCCACACTGGCGTTGCAAATCACTTTCGTCCGTCCGACCGTCATCAGAACGGAACCCTCCGGATGAATAATAAAATCCGGCTCTATTCGAATCGATCGCAGTTCATCATATGCTCTTCCGTCTGGTCTCACTTCGTTCATTTCCTCCGGCATCTGCCATGTATTCCGTACAACAAATCAAGGAGGCGGGAGCGCCGCCTCTTTTTTACTATACCATAATTTTCTTTGCCCATCAGAGGCCGGACGCATCAATCATCGCACGCGATACCGGACCGCCGATTGTCTCTCCGGACTCAGTCATGACCTTTTCGGAATTGCCGACTTTGATAGCGACTTGTCGGATTCCGTCGATGCCCGTCAGTGTCAGTACGAGACAACGCAGCGCTTCGTCACTGATCGTTTTTGCTGCTTTGTTTTCATAAACGGACGTATTGAAATGTAAATACGCTACACCGTTTTTAACAATAGGTTTTTCAAGCAAATCGGCATTCGGGTTGAACGCCGAGATCAACGCACTCCCGGATGGTTCGTGGATCAGTGCGCCGACCATCGCGGACAGTTGATCGCCAGCGGACGGCACGCGGACGGTTACCGGTACATTGTAGGCATTCCCTTTGTTTGCCGCCAGATAGTAAACCGTCTGCTGCCGGCTGCCGGCAACATCCGATACATCGCCGAACGTCGCATTTATACCGTCCGCCCGTGAGAACGGGGCCGGCGCCGGTTCGCCATTCACCTGAAATGCTTTGCCGTCTACTGTGATCCGCACATCTTTTACCGAGTTGAATTGAGTCGCCG
>UQRJ01000217.1 GCA_900543345.1 uncultured Sporolactobacillus sp.
CGAGATGTCTTAGGGTCTCGTGGGCTCGGAGATGTGTATAAGAGACAGTATTTAGCCAACTCATAAGTTGTAAGCTTCGATTGTTTAAACCAAGTGGTACAACCATCTCGGGCATATTATTCTCTGCTAATTCTGCAAATGTATGTCGTGTTACAAGTCCGCCATTTGCAAATCTACGAGCGCCAGTTGGCCCCCAACCGCCAGCATGTGCGATGTCTCGATACCAGTTGCTATCATTAAATAGTGCTAACAGTTGATCGAACCCGGAATGAATATTTCCGTGGCCTTTGCGTTTATAACTGTCAAACGTCGGCTGAATGTATTGCAACAAACCAGTAGATGGATGCCCTAACCTAGCGTTGATGTCCCAATGGTTAGTCACGGTCGGTGATCCGTTGCTCTCTTGAGCGATTCGTTTTAAGATTGCCGATAATTCGCCGCTAGACAAACTAACGTGTGACATGGCCGCTGCTTTTTTAATCGCTGAAATCCAGCGTTTAACACCACTGCCGCCCGGATCACCAACACTAAAATCGCTTAATTGTTTCTTGAGCCAGCCAAGTGCGGACTTAGCGACATATTTTACGGTACCTGTTGCCATGTCGAAGATTGTTCCTTTTAGTTTACTTAAATCGACAAAGTGGTTGATTGCTGTATTTAATAGTTGTTTCGGGTGAGTGATCGCATCCCCAAACCCCTCGGCTCCATGAGCAATTTTGCTGAATCCACCTTTAACAAAATCTACGGCTGAGCCAAGAAAACTACCGATCGAATATTGTGGAACAATCTTGACTTTTTTCATTAATTCTTCTGTTTTGTCACCGCCAAGAATAGATGATCCCTTTTCGACTACGGTCAATGTCGGTTTATTCGGTGTCACTTCGATTTTGCCGTTTGCGTGCTTGATTAATTCATGTTTGAATCCATCACCCACAACGGCCATCTGGTCATGCAAGAAGCGACCATAGCTATCAACCGTCCCTCTTGCAAACTTCGGCACATCCCAATGAGGAACAGTCGGAGCGGATACCTTTCTTATCAATCGATCAATAAAAAGCGATTAAAAAATATTTATCATGATTTTGATTTAGTTTTCTGTCGCGAGGACGGACGGCCATTTCCCAAAAGCACATTGTATAGAGCGTTTAATGATTTACTCGAAAGGTCAGGAATTGAAAAGATAAGGATTCATGCGTTGCGACATACTCACGCAAATCTAATGCTTGAGTCGGGCAGGCGCAAAGATAGTGTCATGAAAGACCTGTCTGAACGCTTGGGCCACAGTTCGATTGAAGTAACTGACAGGATATATACCGATGCAACCGAAAAGATTAAACAAGATGACATCGATGAATTTGAAAAGTATATAGATAAATTTTTAAATTGAGTGTGTCATAAGTGTGTCATATCCTAAAATTTAGCCAACCTGGATATGACACATTATTTTTTTTAACTCAAACAAAAAATCCCCCGAGGCCTTGCGCCCCAAGGGATTGAGAGCTTTTCAGATGCTTAGTATTGTTCCATGTACTGATCGCGTTCCCACTGATGAACCTGGGTGCGGAACATGTTCCATTCGATTTCTTTTGCGTCGTTGAAACGGGAAACGGTATGTTCACCTAGCGCACCAGTGACGACCGGATCGGCATTGAACAGCTTAAGAGCTTCCTTCAGATCGGACGGCAGTTCCTCGATGCCGAGTTTTTCACGTTCTTCCTCGTTCATCACGTAAATGCTGCGATCAACCGGATCCGGCGGTGTCAGTTTCTGTTTAACGCCGTCAAGACCCGCCGCCAGGATGGCCGCCATGCCGAGGTACGGGTTAGTCGTCGCATCGACGCTTCTGACCTCGATACGGGTACTCAGGCCGCGCGAAGCCGGGATACGGACTAATGCACTGCGATTGCTCAGAGACCAGGCTATGTAGCTCGGCGCTTCGTAACCGGGAACGAGGCGTTTATACGAGTTGACCGTTGGATTGGTAATCGCCGTGAATGCGCGGGCATGCTTGAGTACGCCGGCGATAAACGATTTAGTCGTTTCACTCAGGCCGTCTTTGGCCGCTTCATCATAAAACGCATTCGCCTCGCCCTTGAACAGCGACATGTTGGAGTGCATGCCGGAACCGTTGACGCCGAACAGCGGTTTTGCCATGAAGGTTGCATGCAAGTTATGCTGGCGGGCAATCGTTTTAACAACCAGTTTGAACGTCTGAATATTGTCGCAGGTCTTGACGGCATCGGCATATTTGAAGTCGATTTCGTGCTGGCCCGGCGCCACCTCATGGTGCGAGGCCTCAATTTCAAAACCCATATCCTCCAGTTCAAGCACGATGTCGCGACGACAATTCTCGCCAAGATCTGTCGGTGCCAGATCGAAGTAACCGCCTTTGTCATTCAGTTCCATCGTCGGTTTGCCGTTTTCATCCATTTTGAACAGGAAAAATTCGGGTTCCGGTCCAATGTTGAAAGCCGAAAAGCCCAGTTCTTTCATCTCTTCCAGTTGAGATTTCAGCACGTTGCGAGGATCACCCATGAATGGCTTTCCATCCGGCGTATGGATATCGCAGATCAAGCGAGCGACTTTCCCTTTTTCCGCCGTCCACGGAAATACGACAAAGCTGTCGTAATCCGGATACAAGAGCATATCCGATTCTTCAATTCTAACAAATCCTTCGATGGAAGAGCCGTCGAACATAATCTTGTTGTTCAACGCTTTTTCAAGCTGGCTGACCGGAATTTCAACATTTTTGATAATTCCAAGCAAGTCAGTGAATTGTAAACGAATGAATTTGACATCGGCCGCTTTGACTTTAGAAATAATGTCTTCCTTCGTAAACTTTGCCATTCATGATCCTCCCCAAAATATAAGTTTCTTTCCTTACTAATTTATATACAGAGAATCTTCACCTGAAAAAACGTGAAAGCTCCCCTTGTATCAAAGATACTTTTCCGGCTTTTCCTGAATGAATTAGTTCGGATTTTAGGAACTGCATCAACTCTTCTTCGGACATGGTTTTTCCGTCTTTTTCCGTTGCGGGGCGGTTGGCAACAACAGGCTTTTCGCTCAGTACACGTCTGATACCGGCTAAGTTGACTTTTTCATCCAAAAGTGATTTAATATCCAGCAACCGATCAACATCGTTGAATGAAAACACACGACGATTCCCTGCCGACCTTTCGGGATGAATCAGGTCATTTTCTTCATAGTAGCGAATCTGCCGTGCCGACAGGCCGGTCAGCTTCTGAACAATTCCCATTGAAAACAAAGGCATCGAACGACGTACGTTGTTATCCATTATGCCTCCCCCCTTTCTTCAAAATTATTATACCGGTCGACATATTTGTTGTCAATGAGTGTTAGTAAAGCTCACAGATTATGATAATAATTATTTTAAGTGAATGAGTTTTTTCTCGGCTAAGCGATTCACGGCAATGATCATTGCCGCTTTGACATGTTCAAACGTCAGTCCGCCCTGAATATAGAGCGTATACGGCGGCCGCAGCGGACCGTCCGCCGACAGTTCCAGACTGGCGCCTTGAACGAATGTTCCGGCCGCCATAATAATTTTATCTTCATAGCCCGGCATCGGACTTGGGTAAGGCAGAACATGCGAATTGATTGGCGAAGCCATCTGCACGGCCTGGCAAAACGTGGTCATTTGCCGTGCATCGTGAAACGTGACGGTTTGAATCAGATCCGTTCGGCGGGCTTCCCATGACGGCTTCGTTTCCATGCCAAGCCGTTCCATGAAAGCCGCTGTAAACACGGCACCTTTCAGTGCCTGGGCAACGACATGGGGGGCAAGGAAAAAGCCTTGATATTGATCTTTCAGTACGCCCGGTGTCGGTCCGACTTCTTTTCCCTGCCCCGGTACGGTTAATCGCTGTGCGCAGCGATCGACGAGATCTTTTTTGCCGGCAATATAACCGCCCGTCTCGGCTAGTCCGCCACCCGGATTTTTAATCAGTGAGCCGGCGATCAGGTCAGCACCGACATGGCACGGCTCTTCGGTTTCGGTAAATTCTCCGTAGCAATTGTCAACGAAGGCAACCAAGTCGGGACGTTCTTTTTTTATCGTTGCGATCGCCTCGCCGATTTGAGCGATCGGCAGCGCCGGGCGGCCGGCGTACCCGCGCGAACGTTGAATGCCGATCATCCGTGTATTCGGGGCTAACGCCCGGATAACCGCTTCCGTATCGATCCGTCCGTCTTTCAATGGAATCGAGCGAAAACCGATACCGAAATCTTTCAACGACCCGTCTCCTGCGGGCGAAAGGCCAATGACTCCTTCCAGCGTATCATACGGCCGACCCGTAATATAGAGTAATTCGTCCCCCGGCCTGAGTACGCCGAAAAAAGCGGTGGAAATCGCATGGGTGCCGGAGACAATCTGCGCACGGACAAGTGCCGATTCTGCACCGAAACAATCGGCATATACCGCTTCAATGCCGTCTCTACCGAAATCGTCATATCCGTACCCGGTCGTTCCGCTGAAATGGGCATCGCTGATTTTATGCCTACGAAAACTAGTCAGGACGCGATATTGATTTTCCAGAGCGTTCCGGTCGATCATCCGAAACCGTTGCGCTGCTTGTTCCTCAACTTCATCGGCAAGCGCCAATAATTTTTTTCCAAGGGTCAATTCATCGATGAGCGTCATTGTTAGTCATCCTCTGATTTATCCTGATTTAATAACTTTGCCGCCAAGGGTGTTTCCGGGAAAACAAATCCTTGCACTTGATAGCTTCGATCATTTTTTATAAATAAACGCTTTTTCAATACGGAGTCCGTTTCGATCCGATAAAGCAGTGCCCCGTCTTCCGCGGGGATGCGGCAGCAATAAGGTATCATTTGTTTGATCAGTTGCGCTTCAATAGCCGAGACCACTCGCTCCCGGTCGGCAGTATCCCGCGCCGAGATGAGCAGCGCATCAGTCGGCACAATAAAATCCGTTTTCAGTAAATCTTTTTTGTTGTAAATGGTTAATACCGGAATGTTTCCCGCACCGATTTCTTTCAGCAATGATTTCACGGTTTGAACGTGATCGATCAGATCGGAATCGGAGACATCGACGACATGGACAAGCAACCGCGCACCGGCCGCTTCTTCAAGTGTCGAACGAAAGGCGGCAATCAGTTCGGTCGGCAGGTCTTGAATAAAGCCGACCGTATCCGTCAGCAGGCAGAGATACCCATCCGGCAGCCTGAATTTTCTTGTCAGCGGATCAAGCGTGGCAAACAGCCGATTCTCCGCAAAAGTGTGAGCGGCAGTCAGTTGATTGAACAAGGTTGATTTTCCGGCATTAGTATACCCCACAAGAGCGACCTGACATTGATCTGTCTCTTATACACATCTCCGAGCCCACGAGACCCTAAGACATCTCG
>UQRJ01000218.1 GCA_900543345.1 uncultured Sporolactobacillus sp.
AGATGTCTTAGGGTCTCGTGGGCTCGGAGATGTGTATAAGAGACAGGTTTACGTCCACCCTGAGGCGGTACACTGGCCACCGTCCCCTCAAGAATTTTCAACAGCGCCTGCTGAACGCCTTCGCCGGAAACATCTCTTGTAATCGACGGATTTTCCGACTTGCGGGCGATTTTATCAATTTCATCGATGTAAATAATGCCCTTCTCGGCCTTTTCCACATCGTAATCCGCCGCTTGAATCAGTTTCAACAAAATATTCTCAACATCTTCGCCGACATAACCGGCTTCGGTCAGCGACGTCGCGTCGGCGATGGCAAACGGCACATTGAGAATACGGGCCAGGGTCTGGGCAAGCAATGTTTTCCCGCTGCCTGTCGGTCCGATCATCATGATATTGCTTTTCGAAAGTTCGACGTCGTCCGGTTTCTGCTTACTGTTGATACGTTTATAATGATTATAAACGGCGACGGACAAATTTTTCTTCGCCTGATTCTGACCGATGACGTAATCCTCCAAAATTGAGTAAATTTCCTGCGGTTTCGGAATATCTTTGAATTCGACTTCTTCATCCGTCCCCAGCTCTTCCTCTACGATTTCCGTACAAAGCTCAATGCATTCGTCACAGATATAGACACCGGGACCGGCAACCAGTTTGCGTACCTGATCCTGGGTCTTCCCGCAGAAGGAGCATTTAAGCTGTCCTTTTTCTTCGTTAAACTTGAACATCTTTTCACCCCTATTCATTCTATCGCCCATTGCAACACCGGACAAGGACAAAATATCCAGTTGAACATGCGCCCGCTTCGTCTAGCTTTCCCTGCCGGGCGCCCGGACATGAGAGCCTCCGCATGGAACCGTCCTCGCCGCTCCGGCCGCCATTTGGCGCACCGTGCAGCGATTCGGCCGATCGTAACCGGATTTTCGCCGAAAGTCCGGCGGTTTATCGGTCCCTTTATGTACGAATTGTAACATAAAAAAAGACTCCCGATAAGCCATATGTCCTGCTCATAAAAATATGTAAGTTGAATCCTTACAGCGCACTTTCATGGCCCTAAACAAATGATATGGTTCGTCTTTTTTTATTATACAATACCCGACAAGCGGAAAGAAACAAACATTCGCTATCTGCTTCGCGTCACAGTAGAGAATTTGGCTATATAAAAATAAAATGGCTCCGTCGGCCATTTTATTCATCGAAACAACAGTGCGATCCATTAAAAATAAAACAGATTGTCTTCCTTGCTGCAACGGATTAGTTTTCTTCGTTTGCTTTCTCGCCATGATCGTCCGCCGGTTTTTCTTCCTTTGTCTCTGGTTCCGCCGCCTTCGGCTTACTGCTCTCTACCAGAAAATCGGCTGCCTTGTTGAGTGTCAGATCATGCTTTACCGGATCCGTGCTAGGGAGCCTGTCTTTGAGCTGATCAACCGAAATTTTATAAATATCGGCAATTTTCTTCAGCTCCGTATTGATTTCATCTTCCGAAGGCTCGATATGCTCCGCCTTGGCAATCGCTTCAAGCGTCAGCGACTGGCGAACGCGCTTTTCGGCATCGTCCTTCATCTGCTCGCGAAGTGCCTGTTTATCTTTCCCGGTAATCTGGGAATAGACATCCAGCGTGATGCCCTGCGCCTTAAGCCGCCGCTCAAGTTCTTCCATCATATTGTCCAGTTCATTAGCTATCATAATTTCGGGGAGATTAATCTGCGCGTTGGCAGTCGCTTGTTCAACTGCATCCGCGCGTTTGCTGTCCTCGGCATTTTGCACGCGTTCTTTCTGCAAACGATCTTTGATTTTCTTCTTTAGCTTAGCTAAGGTATCGACTTCATCATCGACATCTTTGGCGAATTCATCGTCGAGCTCCGGAAGCTGTTTTCTCTTGATTTCTTTTACTTTAACCTTAAAGGCGGCTTCTTTCCCCTTTAATTCCTCGGCATGATAATCATCGGGAAACGTGACTTTGATTTCTTTCTCCGAATCCGCATTCATACCGATCAGTTGATCTTCAAACCCGGGAATGAACGAATTAGAACCGATTTCCAGCGAATAATTCTCTGCCTTGCCGCCTTCGAACGGTTTTCCATCGATATAGCCGTCAAAATCAATGACAACCGTATCGCCCTTTTCAACCGTTCCATTATCCTTGACGACCAATTCGGCATAGCGTTCCTGCAGATGCTTAATTTCATGATCGACATCCGCATCCGTGACTTCCGTGTTTTTCTCTTCTACTTCCAGACCTTTATATTGCCCCAGTTTCACTTCCGGCTTCACTGTCACGTCCGCTTCCAGAACCAGCTTTTTCCCCTTACCAATTTCCTTCACGGAAAGTTTCGGCTTATCAACCGGATCAATTCCTGTCTTTTCAATTGCTTCGGGATAGGCGTCCGGCAAAATAAAATCAAGCGCATCCTCATACAACGATTCGACACCGAACCGCTGTTCAAATAACACGCGCGGAACGCGGCCCTTGCGGAAACCGGGAACCGTGACCTTCCTGACGACCTTGCGGAAAGCTTTATCCAGCGCGCGGCTGAAACTATCGGCATCGACCTCAAACGTCAGCGTCCCTGCATTTTCTTCCTTCTTTTCCCATTTTGCTTCAACCGTCATATATCTTACCTCCAACATCGCTCTTTACGAATTTCCGAATCTTATCGGTTCTTCACACGTGAATTAAGTAGATTGACCATCCACACTTCGTTTTACGGGCCAAAGTCCCGTTTGCACGCACATAAATCAACGCAACTTTATTATTATAGCATAAGCGCATCGCTGAAAAAACTCATACAAGGTAAAATCCGCATCGAATACATTCTCAGCCGATGCCGTCGATACCGACGGCGCGGACCAGCCGATCCGCCTGCCGATATTCAGTTGGCGTGACGTGAAACAGATCCAGTAAAGTACCCGGCTCAATATCCAATTTTCCGGCCCGCGCCGCCTGTATGGAAAAAACAGCCGCCCAGACTCGCGTGGATGGCGGCTTCAATGCCTTCGGGTAAACCGCCAACGTAAAAAAGCGCGCGTTCTGCGTCGCTAATTCCGCCAGTGTCGGATTTTCCGAATTTAATACATCGCGAATCCGTTCCGCAAGCCGATCCGCAAACGCCTTATTCAAAAATCGATCGTCAAAAACGACATGATAGGAAGTGCCGAACTTGCGAACGTCGATCGCATTGGCCAGTCGGTTTTCATGAACGACACATAGCAACATCGTCTTGATCTCCGGACGTTGTTGATCGTCCATCAGAAAACGGCGAATTTCCGGGAGCTGCGCCATGCCGAGCCGGCCAGCCATATTGTGAATCAGCAGCATTTGCCGCTGCGGATCCGCTCGCTCCAGCGCCGGCCAGTCGACTGCCGTTTCCCGATCGTACCGCACCTCCCGCTCTGCCGCTCCGGGAGAACCGGCACCGGTTTCCCGCATCCGCATCTCACAGAACTTCTGCATCTGCCCTAAAAACTCCGCCACTTCGGCAGGCACATTTTTCCGTCCCCGCATCCGGTAAATTTCGCGGAGCGCGCCCCGATAATCCTTTTTTTCGATCAGAATAGTCAAGTACAGGTGAAATACCTCATAATAATGAGGTGTATCCGATAAAAGCAATCGGTGCGTCGCCTGTTCTGCTTCCCGATAGTCACCCAGCTCAACGGAACAAACCGCCCAGCCATACAAGCCCTGCAGATCTGCATCGTTGAGTTCGATCAGCTTGCCGAACAGCACCCGCGCCTCACGGTAATGTTTTTTATTAACCAGTGCCATCGCTCTAGCCAGCAGTCTGCGCCCCAGATCAGGAAACAGGACGAGATTGTCCTTGTTATGATGTGCCATCTTTCCCATTCCCGTTCCTATCATATTGCTTTAAGAATATCAGTTTCACAGACACCGCGCAACGTTTTCGCGGCAATTGCTTAATCAAAATCAAGTGCCCACATTCCTCGGCGGAAAACCGGCACCCGCGTTCCGTCCGCTTGAATGCCGTCGATAGCCAGGTCTTCCGAACCGACCATAAAATCCACATGAACGATACTGTCGTTCACGCCGGCCCGATCCAATCGGCGCGCGTCCATGTTGCTTCCCCCTTCGATACAGGTCGGATACGCCTTCCCAAGCGCCAAATGGCAGGAAGCGTTTTCGTCGAATAATGTATTGTAAAAAATCACCCCCGACTCCGCCACCGGTGAGTGACAGGGGACAAGCGCCACTTCGCCGAGCCGACGCGATCCTTCGTCCGTATCAAGTAAATGCCGCAAAGTATCTTCACCTTTTTCCGCTTTAAAATCCGTCACTTTTCCGTCCCGGAATGTCAGCGAAAAATGATCGATCACTTTGCCGTCGCTATTGAGCGGCATCGTACTGGATACCGTCCCGTTCACACTGCGTTTATCCGGCAGGGTAAATACCTCCTCCGTCGGAATGTTAGCGTTGAACCAAACCCCTTTCGCAGACGGTCCGGAACCGCCGGCCCAGATATGCCCTTTCGGCAACCCAATTGTTAAGTCGGTGCCTGGCGAATGATAAACCAGCTTATCGAATCGCTGTTTGTTTAAAAAATCGGCCTGCCGGTGCAACCGCCGGTTATGCGTTTCCCACGCGGCGACCGGATCGGCATTGCCCGCTACTCTGCTAATCCGCAGAATTTCATTCATCAGCGCGATCTGAGCTTCATCCGCCGGCTTTCCCGGAAAAACCTTCTTCGCCCATGGCAACGACGGATAGGCAACGATCGACCACTGGATCCGATCGTTCATGATATATTCGCGGTATGCGGCCAGCGCTTTACCCACCGCTTTCATATAGGCGGCCACTTTCCGACCGTCAACCGCTTCCAGCAGATCCGGGTTCGGCCCGTAAACCGTCAGAATCGCGTAATCACCACGCACAGCTTCATTTTTAGCAGAGAATTGCCAAGCCGGCGTATCCGCTAACATTTCAATCGATGCGTGACGGAACCGAAGCAGAGAGATCTCATCGTCCGCCCAGTCGACCACCACATCCCGTGCACCGATCCGATAAGCCTCTGCCGCGATCATGCGAACAAATCGGGCCGCATCGAGTTTTGCAGAAATAATCAGTCCCTGTCCATTCTGTAGATTTACGCCGGTTTGCACCGCCAGCTGGGCGAATTTTTTTAATTCCGCTTCGTTTTCTTTCATAAATGTCCCCTTCATTCCTGCCTGAAAAGCATCTCGGCATTACGAATCATACTTTCTTTATTATAACCGACTGACCGGCAGGTAGGGAAACGGAAAGGCGGGATGCCCTACTTGAACAAAAAGCAACCCCGCCGAGCAGGTTTCTCCGGTACGGTATACAATCTGTCTCTTATACACATCTCCGAGCCCACGAGACCCTAAGACATCT
>UQRJ01000219.1 GCA_900543345.1 uncultured Sporolactobacillus sp.
AGATGTCTTAGGGTCTCGTGGGCTCGGAGATGTGTATAAGAGACAGATCATAAAAAGATCCGTTAACAACACTATATAATTAATATAGTTAAAATGCATGTCACCATCAAGTGAAGAGATATAACATGAAGGGTACGAGATGGTTTTTGCATAGAGGGCGTTTCGAAGCTTCAATCATTTCAAACGAGGGGGCAGAAGGAATCATGCGGAAAAAGGGGAAGGTGTTCAGCGTCTGTTTGGCGCTCATATTGGTCGGTTCACTGATCAGTGGTTGCGGAAACGGGAGCAGTTCGAAAGGTCAGGATAAAGTCCTGAATGTCGCCGCTTTGGAAGGCGGCTACGGCAAAAGCATGTATAGCCGGGTGATCAAGGCCTTTGAAAAAGAAAATCCGGGTGTCAAGGTAAAGCTGACCATCAGCAAAAGCATTGAAGACGAGATTACACCGAATATGAAAGCCGGAAAATATCCCGATGTCGTGGTTCTCGGTCAAGGACGGGCGGCCGGTTTAACCGAATCGCTGATTAAAGATAAAAATCTGGAAGATTTGACCGGTGTTCTAAACATGAAGGTGCCCGGTGAGTCGCAAAAGGTCAAAGACAAGCTGATCCCGGGGATTGTGGGTAATTTAAATACGAATCCGTACAATAATGATCATGTTTATTTAATGCCGATGTATTATGCACCGACTGGGTTGGTTTATAACAAGGGACTGTTTAAGCAAAAGGGCTGGAGCGTTCCGCAAACACTGGATGAATGGTTTGCCCTGGGAGAGAAGGCCAAGAAGGAAAATATCTCGCTCTTTACCTATCCGACAGCCGGCTATCTTGATTCGTATTTTTATTCATTGCTTGCCGACGTCGGCGGGGTTGATTTTTATAAAGATGTAATGACCTATAAGAAAAATGTTTGGCAATCGCCAGATGCTAAAAAGGTACTGCAAGTAACGGATAAACTGCTCACCAATTATACGGCAAAGGATACCGTCGGCAATGCCAATGAGCAAGATTTCACGAAGAACCAACAAATGATTTTGGATAATAAAGCGCTATTCATGCCGAACGGGACGTGGATTGTCGGTGAGATGGCGGACGCGCCGAAAGCAAACGGCTTTGAATGGGGTCTGATGCCGATGCCGGCGGTCGAAAAGGATGGCCAGCGGTTCATTACCACATCGGTTGAATCGGCATGGATTCCGAAAGCGGCAAGCAATAAAACCGTCGCCAAGAAATTTATCGCTTTCTTGTATTCCGACAAAGCCGCCCATATCTTCATGAAATCGAATGCGATTCAGCCGATTAAAGGACTGGCCGAGCAAATTAAGGGGAGCAATAAGGCATTTTATGACGTGTACCAACAAAAAGATGTAAAGGCGCTGGTCGGCGGCTTCACCAGCACAAAACCGGTGGAGGGGGTCAACATTAAGGAAACCTTATTTGATACGGCCAATAGTATCATTACCGGCGATAAAACAGTCGCGCAATGGCAGAAAGCATTGAATGCGGCCAGTGAGAAGTTGCGTCAGGCGAAGGAATAGATTGTCATTCATGAGGCTGCTTCCGATCTTCGAAGGGGCAGTCTCGATTTATATCTACGGCTCGCTGCCCGGCAGATAGATACCGATTCTGCAGCGCAACGGCGAGGATGACGCCGCAAGGAGTCATGAGATGGGAGGGGAATCCGTTTGGGAAAATCAAGGCGCAGAAGCGATCGTCGCTTTATCATCCTTTGTTCCATGCCGGCGGTTGTGCTATATGTTCTATTTATGATTCTTCCGACGATGAATGTGTTTCGGATGTCGCTATACAAATGGAGCGGCTTCTCGATTACAAAATCCTTTGTCGGTTTGGATAACTTTAAGATTTTAATCGCGGATGAAAACTTTATCAAGGCTTTTCAAAATACCATACTCTTGTTGGTTGTTGTCACCATTGTGACAATGGGACTGGCTTTGTTGCTGGCAGCGTTGATGTCAATGGAGAAATTGAAGGGGAAGAGCCTCTATCGCTTTATTATCTACATTCCCAATGTGTTGTCGATTGTCGTGATTGCCGCGATCTTCTCGGCGATATACGACCAAAAAAATGGTTTACTGAACAACATACTGGGTGCCTTTCGGCTCGGCGCCTGGAAGCAGGTGTGGCTCGGCGATCAACACATCATCATCTATAGTATTGCGCTTGCCATGGTCTGGCAGTCGGTCGGCTATTATATGGTCATGTATGCTTCGAGTATGGCCAGCATCCCAAGCAGTCTGTACGAAGCAGCGTCACTTGAGGGAGCCGGCAAAATCAAACAGTTTTTCTCAATCACGCTTCCGCTGATCTGGTACAGCGTTCGCAATACACTGACGTTTTTTATCATTAGTTCGATTAATTTAAGCTTCGTATTGATTAAGGCGATGACTAACGGCGGACCAGATGGATCGTCAGAAGTGCTGCTGAGTTATATGTATAAACAGGCCTACACGAATTCGTCGTATGGCTATGGCATGGCGATCGGAGTTGTCATCTTTGTCTTTTCATTTGCCTTGTCGCTAATTGTCAACAAGATTACTGAACGGGAGACATTGCACTACTGAGGGGGGGAGGAAGACAGATGATCGATCATGAAAAAAGAATGAATAAGTTTGTCAATGTTTTTACTTATTTGCTGGTGATCGCGATTGCTCTCGCCATTCTTATTCCGGTCTTGTGGGTGACCTTAGCTTCATTCAAGCAAAAAAGCGAATTTTATGGGAATCCCTGGGCTCTGCCCAGGGGATTAGATATTCATAACTTTATCGATGCTTTCGTAACAGCGAAAATGGGGCAATATTTCCTGAATTCCGTGATTGTGACAGCTTGCGCGTTAGTGCTTAATCTGCTGCTTTCGGTCCCTGCGGCATATGTGATTTCCAGGTTTAAATTTAGGGGCCGAAAGCTGTTAAATACCTTTTTCATGGCCGGCTTGTTTATTAATGTCAACTATATCGTCGTACCCATTTTTCTGATGTTGGTGCAGGGCGATCGCCGGCTGATGAACTTCTTTCCGAATGGTTTTTTCATTAATAATCTCTTTATCCTGGCGTTGGTTTATGCCGCGACAACGATTCCGTTTACGATTTATCTCTTAGGCGGCTATCTGCAAACTATTTCGCCGGAGTATGAGGAAGCGGCAATGATGGACGGCGCGACGCATCTGCAAGTCATGAATCGGGTCATTATTCCGATGGCCAAGCCGTCGATTATCACGGTTGTCTTATTTAACTTTCTCTCATATTGGAACGACTATATTATTTCGCTGACGCTGATGCCGGGAGAAAATCGGACGCTGCAAGTCGGGCTGTTGAATTTGATGACTGCCCAGAAAGCTGCCGCAAACTATGGCCGCCTTTATGCGGGCATGGTGATTGTCATGATTCCGGCGTTAATGATCTATGCATTTATTCAAAAGCAGATGCTGGAAGGCATGGCGTCCGGCGGTTCGAAAGAATAACGGAAACAGGGGGAATTATGTTGGCCAAGGGAAGAGTGACCCTTCCAAGTGAAGAGAACTATTTTAAAGAAACGATGGCTATTGCGAAAAAATGGGGAGCGGATGCCGTCCGCGATTCTGACGGGACGCAGCTTGATCCTCAGTTGGCGGAAAGCGATCTGAAGATCTACCGTGTTTATTTTCCAAGTCGGGGGCACAACGCCTTCATTCGGCAGCATATGGACGAATGTCCGCAAATTTTTCTGATGTCCCGGCGAACGATGGCGACGCAACCGACAGTGGCAATTGATTTCCTGCAAGACTATTATCAGGAACAGGTCACGCCGAATTATGTGCACGAACCAAAGAAATATTGGGAGGTGATTGATCGGACGACCGGTGAAACGGTCCCTGCCGACCGCTGGGAGATCGATCGCAATGTGCATCGCGTTACCATTCACGGCGCAAGACGGTGGCATGAATACACCGTGTCGTTTCTGGCTTTTATCATTTGGGATCCTGTTGAAATGTACAATCATCTGACGAATCAGTGGACGGATAAGCCGCATCAGATCCCCTTTGATGTGCTTCAGCTGCATGCGCATCAGTTTCTTTTGCAGACGATGAAACAATGGCTTCAGGACCATCCTGAGGTGGATGTCGTTCGATTTACGACGTTTTTCTACCAGTTTTCGTTGGTGTTTAATCAATATCGCAAAGAAAAATTTGTCGACTGGTTTGGCTATGGGGCCAGTGTTTCCCCGCTGATGCTTCGCCGGTTTGCCAAGGAAAAGGGCTATGCGCTAAGAGCGGAGGACTTTGTCGACGAAGGCTATTATAATTCCTCGTTTCGCATTCCTTCCGCTCATTATTTGGCTTATATCGACTTTGTCCAACGCCTGGTCACGCAGACTGTCAGACAACTCACCGACCTTGTCCATACTAGCGGCAAAGAGGCGATGATGTTTCTTGGCGATCAGTGGATCGGCACGGAACCGTATGGCCGTTATTTTCAACAGACGGGACTCGATGCGGTCGTCGGCAGTGTCGGCGACGGCACGACGCTGCGGATGATTGCCGATATTCCTCATGTGAATTATACAGAAGGGCGCTTCCTTCCCTACTTTTTTCCCGATACATTTTATGAGGGGAATGATCCAAGCGCCGAAGCTCTCGCCAACTGGATCAAGGCACGGCGAGCGATCTTGCGCAGTCCGATTGATCGGATGGGGTATGGTGGTTATTTAAGTTTGGCCAATAAGTTTCCCCATTTTATCGACACAATTAGTCAGATTACGAATGAATTCAGAGAAATCCATGACCAGCTGCGGGGAGCGAAACCGTATGCCGAATTAAAAGTCGCGATCCTCAACAGCTGGGGGAAACTCAGAACATGGCAAGCGTTTACGGTCGCCCATGCTTTATATTGTAAAGAAGCTTACTCTTATTACGGCGTTCTGGAATCGTTAAGCGGGATGAATGTCGCGGTTTCATTTATCAGTTTTGACGACCTGCTGCAAAACGGAATTGATCCGTCGATTGACGTGATCATTAATGCCGGGGCTGCCGGTACGGCGTTTTCCGGTGGCGGGATTTGGAGAAACGCACGGTTAACGGGAATGATTCATCAATGGATTTATCAAGGCGGCGGTTTTATCGGTGTCGGCGAACCGGCGGCGCTCAGCTTCCAGGGCAAATATTTTCAATTGGCCCAGGCTTTAGGCGTGGATAAAGAAATCGGGTTCAGCCTGTCTACCGATAAATATTTCAAAACGACAGCGGCTGAGCATTTTATTACTGCCGATACCAGCGACTTTGATTTCGGCGAACCGGTAAATAGTGTCTCTGTCTCTTATACACATCTCCGAGCCCACGAGACCCTAAGACA
>UQRJ01000220.1 GCA_900543345.1 uncultured Sporolactobacillus sp.
ACGAGATGTCTTAGGGTCTCGTGGGCTCGGAGATGTGTATAAGAGACAGTCGTCAGGTTCTGCCGCAGACCACTAGGAAAATTGCCGTCATGGATCGGACAAAGGAACCCGGTTCGGCTGGGGAGCCGCTGTTTCTCGATGTCGTCAAAGCGCTTTATGGAAAAACAAATGCGACGATTATCGGCGGACGGTACGGTTTATCCTCCAAAGATACGCCCCCCGCGACTGTTTTTGCGATTTTTGCTGAATTAAAGAAAGAAAGGCCGAAGGAACGATTTACTGTCGGTATTGTCGACGATGTCACACACCTGAGCCTTCCGGAATGTGTCGATGCACCGATCACGACACCGCCGGATACGTTTTCGTGTAAGTTCTGGGGCATCGGCGGCGACGGGACGGTCGGCGCCAATAAAAATTCAATCAAAATTATCGGCGATCACACCGATAAATACGTCCAAGGCTATTTTCAATATGATTCGAAGAAAACCGGCGGTGTCACAATCAGTCATTTGCGCTTCAGCGACAGTCAAATAAAATCCCCTTATTATGTTAAAAAAGCCGACTTTGTCGCCTGTCATAATCCGTCGTATATCCAGAGAAAGTTTCATATTGTTCAGGATGTGAAACCGGGCGGTACATTTTTGCTGAATACGCAATGGACGGATGAAGAGTTATCGGTGGAATTGGGCCCCGATGTAACGAAATATATCGCGGAAAATCACATCAAAGTTTATGCAATCGATGCAACGAACATCGCCCGGAAAATAGGAATGGGCAAACGGACCAATACAATTCTGCAAAGTGCCTTTTTCACCCTGGCAAAGATTATCCCCCGACAGCAAGCCATTTGCTTGATGAAGGAGTTTGCCTATAAAAGCTACGGGACAAAGGGCGACGATATTGTCCAGGCCAATTACGAAGCAATCGATGAGGGGGCAAAAAACATCCGCCGAGTCGATTTGCAGGCAGTCGCGAAAGCAAAAGAGGCTGATTTTTCCTTGAGCATGACGGGAAAAAAGCCGGAACTCGTCGATATGGTGCAAAATATTATGTTTCCCATTAATCGAATGGAAGGGGATCGCCTGCCTGTCTCGGCCTTCCGCGCTCACGCAGACGGTACCTATGAGCTGGGCGCATCAAGCTTTGAAAAAAGAGGCGTGGCCCTCGAAGTTCCCGAATGGAATCCGGATTTGTGCATTCAATGTAATCGCTGTGCTTTTGTCTGTCCTCACGCCGCGATCCGGCCGTTTGCCTTAACCAGTGCAGAAGCCGCCGCGCTGCCGAATCAGGCGAAAACCGCCCCAATGAAAGGAAGGGGCGTCAGCGGCTATCACTATATTCAAGCCGTCAGTCCGCTCGATTGCATGGGCTGTACGCTATGCATCGATTCCTGCTTGAAGCCCGGAGCTCTGACGATGAAACCGCGTGAGAGTCAGATGAATCAACAACCGGTTTTCAACGCTTTGGTTGAACATGTCGGGAAAAAACCCGGTATGATGAAAGCATCGACGGTGAAGGGGAGTCAGTTTAATAAACCGCTGCTTGAATTCGCCGGTTCATGCGCCGGATGTGCGGAAACGTCTTACGCTCGACTGATTACGCAATTGTTCGGCGACCGCATGCTGATCTCTAATGCAACGGGCTGTTCTTCCATCTGGGGCGGACCGGCAGCGGCTTGTCCGTATGCGACGACCTTTGATCATAAGGGACCGGCCTGGGCCAACAGTTTGTTTGAAGATAACGCGGAAAATGGCTTTGGCCTCTATCTGGGTCAGAAAGCAATTCGCGAACGATTAATCAAACTTGTGAACGAAATTGCCGATTCGGCGGATAAACCGGAGCTTAAAGCGGCGGCCGTCGCCTATCTGCAATCCAAAGACGACGGCAAGACGAATCAGGAGGCGGTTAAAGCACTGCTGAAAATAGCGAGCCGTTTTGCCGATCGGGATGAACGCTTAACGACATTGATCGAGAATAAAGATTATCTTGGCAAAAAATCCGTCTGGATATTCGGCGGCGACGGCTGGGCGTATGATATTGATTTTGCCGGCCTGGATCATGTTCTTGCCGCCGGAGCAGATGTGAATGTATTCATCTTTGATACGGAAGTGTATTCAAATACCGGCGGACAGGTGTCAAAAGCGAGCCGGGTCGGTCAGGTCGCTCAATTTGCCCACGCCGGAAATGAACGGGCGAAGAAAAAGATCGCCGAGATGGCCATGGTTTATCGCAATGTCTATGTCGCACAAGTGTCGATGGGAGCCGATTTGAATCAGACCCTGAAAGCCATTGTTGAGGCGGAAAGCTATCACGGCCCGTCGCTGATCATTGGGTACTCACCTTGCGAACTGCATGGCATAAAAGGCGGAATGGCCAATTCGCAGCGAGAAATGAAATGGGCGGTTGAGACGGGCTACTGGCATGATTTCCGCTTTGATCCGCGAAATATTGCGGAGGGAAAGAATCCGTTGATGATTGATTCGCGGGAACCGAAGGGCAATTATCTTGATTTTATTAAAAATGAAACCAGATATACTCGGCTGCAACGGACTTTTCCCGAACGGGCACGGCAGCTATTTGAACGTGCGGAAACGATTGGACAGGCACGTTATCGCTATCTGAAAAAATTGCAGGCTTTTTTTGAGCCGGATGAAGCTGTTGAACCGGCATCAGCGAAAGAAAAAGAATAAAGTGGCAAGGGCGTGTTGTGTAAAACCCTATTTTTTACTCACGGGAGTTGGAGAAAGCAGCATTTTCTCGGCTCTCTTTTTTAGTAGATGAAACCCAAAGCGAGTCAGGGGGAGACCCCAGCGAGGCACACGAGCGAGGAGGCTACGGATCGCTCGCGTGAACCGAGGGTTGGCAGCGGAAAACAACAGCCAAGTTTAACAGAGCTAATATTTTACCAACGTGAGCAAAAAGGCATCCCGTTCGTGATCGCTGTGTGACCTTCCTTGCAGCCGATCCATCAAGACGTGATGCGCAAATTTGATCATAGTAGTCAGCCATTTGTTGAAGAGCTACCGACGATGATGAGGTGGTACGGCAATGCAGCCGCTCTTCCTTCTCGGGAGATTACCAACTGAATAGGCCGACAAATCCCGCACTCATCAATGAAACCAAAATACCCGACAGGATTAAATAGCCGGCATTAGCAGAAATTAAATCGACTGCCTTCTTTTCAACCAAACCTTTAAAGCAGCCAATAATCATTCCTAAAGTTGAAAAATTGGCAAATGAAATTAGGAACGTACAAACAACGGCCTGCATGTGCGGTGCAAATCCTTTGACAATCGGCGAAATCTGCCCCATGACGACAAATTCGTTCGTGATCAATTTCGTTCCCATGTACTGTGCGGTTTGAAAGGCTTCATTAACCGGAAGCCCCAGCAAGAAACTGAACGGGAACATGATCACGCCCAGAATAGATTCCAATGACAACCAAGGGGCGATCAAGGCGAGTAATTTATCAATCAGTGCCGCCAATGCGACAAACGAGATGACCATCGCGGCAATGATCAATATTAATTTTCCTGCCGATAAAATTGAGTCTCCCAAAAAAGAAAAGAAGGACTCCTTTTTTCCCTTTTTCAGCTGAACAATGATGTCTTCTTCCGGCGGGACGGTGACCGGATTAAGAATATTTGTCATGATAATCGAATTGATAATATTTAATGGAATGGCCGTTAAAACAAACTGTCCCGGCAACATTTGCGTATAGGCACCGACGATCGACGCGGAAATACAACTCATCGACATCATGCCTAGCGTTAAATCACGTTCTTCTGTCATTTTTTTTAATTGTAGACTGGAGACGGCCAGCGCTTCCGTGTTCCCCAAAAACATCATTTCGACGGCAAAGAAAGATTCGAACTTCGGCTGCCCGGTGATAAAGGACAAGGCTTTCCCCAGCATTTTGATCATCCATGGCAAAATATTGAAGTAAGTGAGAATGTCAAATAGCGGAACGACTAATAGGATTGGCAGTAGCGCACTGACGAAGAAATCCATCTGTTTAACATGAACCTCGTTGCTAAAAGCAAAACCAATGCCGTTATAAGCCGTGGCGACCAGCCAGTTAAAACCATAGGCCGCACCATTGACGATGGCTCTGCCGACAGGAAAACTGATCAGAAACCAGGCAAGAAAAATATTAAGGGCAACCATGATGCCGACGGATTTCCAATTAATCTGTTTCTTGTGTTTGGAAAACAGCAATGCCACCCCTAAAAATACGACAAGGCCTAGAATATTGAGAAATAAATAACCAACCATCTGTCTTGTCTTCTTTCTTTGTTTATTTTAGTGCCGTATCCAAGGCAACTTTAATCATATCGTTAAAGGATGTTTCCCTTTCGTCGGCACTCGTTGCTTCACCGCTGATCAGATGATCACTGACTGTTAAAATGGCCAGGGCTCTGCAATGATATTTCGCGGCCAAAGTATAGATTGCAACCGCTTCCATTTCTACCGCTAAAACGCCGTAATCGGCCAGTTTCCCGCGGTTGATTTCATCGTTGTAAAAACGATCTTCCGATAGGACATTGCCGACTTTAACGGGTATTTTATTTTCTTTGGCAATATGATAAGCGGTCTCGAGCAATCCGAAGTCCGCGATCGGAGCGTAGTAAATGCCGCCGCCGAATGTATTATGAATGATGGATGAGTCGGTTGAAGCGGCCTGGGCTAAGATGACATCGCGAATTTTGGTTTCTTTACTCATGCCGCCGCATGTCCCAACGCGCAATAAGGTACGTGCGCCATATTCGCGGATTAATTCAGTTGCATAGATCGAAATGGATGGAATTCCCATTCCTGTTCCCTGAACGGAGATTCTTTTGCCCTTATATTCTCCGGTGTAACCGAGTGCGTTTCTGACTTTGTTGTACAGTTTTGCATGACTTAAGAAATGTTCGGCAATATACTTTGCGCGCAATGGATCCCCCGGTAAGAGAACTGTGCCGGCGATTTCCTCTTTCCCGGCATTAATATGTGTGCTCATCGCCATTCTTCCTTCCCAATTTTTGATTAATCTACCAGTTGATTTGCCGTCATTTGATCCGTGATTAAGATATTGGCGTAATGTCCTTGCAAAGCTCCTTTAATGGCTTTCGTTTTTTGCTGACCGCCGGCCACTAAAATAGAACGTTCTTTGCTTCTTAAATCGTTTAAGGCAATGCCGACGGTCCGCTTATTGATCGACTCGCTGGCGATTTCCCCCTGCTCATTAAAGAAACGCGAGCAAATATCGCCGACCGCATGCGTTTGCAGATAATACTTTTCCTGTCTCTTATACACATCTCCGAGCCCACGAGACCCTAAG
>UQRJ01000221.1 GCA_900543345.1 uncultured Sporolactobacillus sp.
AGATGTCTTAGGGTCTCGTGGGCTCGGAGATGTGTATAAGAGACAGATTTGTGGCTTCGTATCTTTCGATGATCGCTTCGGAAGTCGCGGCAGAAAAAGATTCGCGGATCATGGAAGTTATTATTTCCAGTTCGTCGCCGGTGGTTCATCTGTTGTCGCGCGTTGCCGCCATTCTTGCTCTGGCGTTCACGCAGCTTGCGGTTATTGTCGGGGCGGCCCTGATCATGGCTGCCGGTATAGAGCACGGGAAGTATTGGCGGATGATCACGTCCGTCTTTTCGATGGTTTCCGTTTCCTACCTGATTTACGCATTCCTGTTTTTCCTTGCGGCCTGCCTGCTGTACACGTTGCTTGGCGCCGTACTGGGCTCGCTGGTCAATAAAGTGCAGGAGGTCGGTCAGGCGATCGGTCCCATTACGATTGTGCTGATGCTCGGCTTTTTCGTTGCAATCAGCGGCATCAACAATCCGGATACGCTGCTGATAAAAATTTGCTCGTTCATCCCGTTTATCGCTTCAATGATCATGCCGATGCGGATCGGCGCCACCGATATGGGATACTGGCAGGCCAATCTTTCGCTTGTGATCCTGTTTGCCACGATCGCCGCGTTGTTCCTATTCAGCCTGCGCTTCTATCGGGGATCGGTGCTGACCTATGGTTCCGGTTCGTTGATCAAAAAGATCAAACAGGCTTTGTCGCTGTCAAAATAATCGGCCGGAGTGAAAAAATTTTTGAAACTTGCTTGGACAGAAAACGTAATAAGTGATACAGTGATTAATCGAAATGATAATTGCAGAACGGCTTTATTCAGATAGGGGAGAAGTTAAAATGAAATTTGCGGTTGACGCGATGGGCGGCGATTATGCACCGGACGCGATTGTCGAAGGAACGCTCCGCGCGGCGCAGGCGTTCCCGGATCTGCAATTCGTATTGGTTGGCGATCAGGCTCAACTTCGGCCGATGATTAATGACCGGGAACGGATCGAAATTCTGCATACGACGGAAAAAATCGAAGGAACGGACGCACCGGTCAAAGCGGTGCGCAGTAAAAAACAAGCGTCGATGGTGCTGGCGGTGCGGGAAGTACGCGAGCATCGATGCGATGCCGCGATTTCGGCGGGCAATACCGGCGCCCTGATGGCATCCGGATTATTCGGCGTCGGCCGCATCAAGGGGATCGATCGCCCGGCGCTGGCGCCGACGCTGCCGACAATCGATGAAAATAAAGGCTTTTTATTTCTCGATGTCGGCGCCAATGCGGATACAAAGCCGGAGAATATGCTGCAATACGCCTTAATGGGAGCAATTTACGCGGATAAAGTCATGCACCGGCCGAATCCGAAAATCGGTTTGCTGAATATTGGCGAGGAGCCGGGAAAGGGAAACGAGGTCACGAAGAAAGCTTATCAGCTGCTCAGCAGTGCGCCGCTGAACTTTATCGGTAATGTTGAGTCGCGCGAATTGCTAAGAGGGCCGGCGGATGTCGTGGTCGCCGACGGCTTCTCCGGTAATCTTGTCCTGAAAAGTATCGAAGGAACGGCGCTGTCGCTGATGCAACTGCTGAAGGAGACCTTAGGCGGTTCGCTGTATACGAAAGTCTTAACCGGATTGATGTATGGCAAGTTAAAAGCACTGAAAAATCGACTGGACTACTCCTCATACGGCGGGGCGTTGCTTTTCGGCCTCGCCGCACCGATCATCAAGGTGCACGGTGCGGCGAAAAGTCAAGCCGTGCTTTCAGCCATTAAACAGGCCAAAATACTTGTCGAGGAAGATGTGGTGGGAACAATTGAAGCGGCGCTGCACGACAAGGATCGTTCCTGGTTGAATAAAAAGGCATGAAAGAACAAAAGCGTTCGGATCCTTTTTCCGGGCGCTTTTGCCGCTTTTTGCGGTCTATTCCCAAAGATAAGGCGTTTCCTGATAGACGTAGTAATTGAGCCAATTGGAAAAGAAAAGATGCGCATGTGCGCGCCAACGATTGACGGGCCGCTTCGCCGGATCGTCGTCCGGAAAATAATGCTCGGGAAGATGTTGATCGATGCCCCGTTCCCGGTCGCGGCGGTATTCTTCGGCCAGCGTGTTGCTGTCATATTCGAAATGTCCGGTAACCATAATCTGGTTGCCATTGCCTGCGATCAGGATCAGCGCGCCGGCTTCGTCGGAAGAGGCGAGTACCTTAACTTCCGGATGCCGGGCTAATGCTTCGCGGTCAAGGTCAGTATAACGCGAATGCGGGGCAACAAATGTATCGTCAAAGCCGCGCAGCAGTTTTTCTTTTGGATCGGTAATCGTGTGGCGGTAGACGCCGAACAGTTTCCGCGGCAGCAAAACCTTGCCGATACCGTAATGATAATATAAGGCAGCCTGGGCGCCCCAGCAAATATTCAGCGTCGATGTGACCGAAGTTTTCGACCATTGCATGATCTGTTTAAGTTCGTTCCAGTAATCGACTTTCTGGAACGGCAATTTTTCCACCGGAGCGCCGGTAATGATCAGACCGTCGAATCGCCTGTCTTTAATTTGGGTGAAAGTGGTGTAGAATTGATCCAGGTGCAGGTGACTGGTATGCGTCGAGACGTGCGTCGCGGTTTTTAGAAAAGTAATATTGACTTGGAGCGGCGTATTTCCGAGCAGACGCAATAGCTGCGCTTCTTCTTTCTGTTTTTCCGGCATCAGATTGAGAATGAGTATATTCAGCGGTCGTATATCCTGCGTCACGGCACGTTCGGTGTCCATGACGAAGATGTTTTCGTTTTCCAGTATTTCTCGTGCAGGCAATGCTTGCGGTATGTTAATCGGCATAATGGTCAGTTCTCCTCATGGTCCACTTGGTAATAAATATTATAACCTCTTTTGCCACAAGGTACCAGCCCTCACTCACGACAGCGGCAGTAAAGATTGATAAAAAACTTGGCGGCATAGTAGTCCGATAACTAGCAAAAAAGGCAATGATCAATCTATTCGGAAATTTCCGTGTCAGAAAATCAAACATAAACCATGACGAATACCTTACCAGTGAGTAAGATTAAATCTAAGAGTGATAAGTTTCAGAGAAATAACGAAATAAAATAACGAGGTGAGAGACTGCTATAAATATCAGAAATTTGCGAGTTATGCTTTTTATTAGAAAAGGGGAGGGGTACCAATGAAATTAAAGAGAACGATCCTGCTGCTGGCTATCGCCGGTTTTGTCCTCGGCGGCATCTTGTCCGGGTGCACCGGCAATTCGACGGGCGGATCAAAGAAAACAGTGATTAAAATTGCTTCGCAGTCGCCGCTTTCCGGCGGAAGCGCAACGCTCGGCGAGGCGATCAAACTCGGCGCCCAGCTGGCCATCGACGATCAGAAGAAAGATTTTGCGAAAAAAGGCTTCACGATACAGCTTGACGCGGTCGACGACATGGGCGATCCGAAAAAAGGTGTGGCCAACGCTCAACAACTGGTTGCCGATAAATCCGTACTAGCCGTTGTCGGTCATTTGAATTCCGGTGTGGCCATTCCATCTTCCGAAGTTTATGAAAAAAATAATCTTCCGATGGTATCGCCGGGCACAACGGCCACGGAAGTAACCGATCGCGGATTGAAGACAGTAAACCGCATCTGTGCCCGCGACGATTTTCAAGGGCCGGCGGGTGCAAATTATGCCGTCAAGACGCTCAAGGCAAAAAAGATTTTTATCATTCAGGATAAAACTGCTTATGGTTCCGGACTTGCTGAGCAGTTCCGCAAACAAGCGAAAAAACTCGGTGCCAAGATTGTCGGTTATGAAGGCATTACCGTCGGTGAGAAGGATTTTAACGGTGTCATCAGTCATGCTGTCGCCAAGAAACCGGATCTGATTTACTTTGGCGGTGTTTATGCGGAAGGCGGACTGATTATCAAGCAGGCACGGGAAAAAGGGCTGAATATTCCGATCATGGGCGGCGACGGCCTCGACTCCTCTTCGACGGTCAGCATTGCCGGCGATGCGGTTAAGGGCGCTTATCTTACGTCGGTAGCCGGCGATGTGACGAAGACGGAAAAGGGCCGGGCATTTGCCAAAAAGTATAAACAGAAATTCAATAAAAATATTGAATCCTACTCAGCTTATGGCTATGACAGTGCCGCGGTCATTTTGGAAGGGCTGAAAAAAGCAATCGACGATAACGACGGCAAGTTGCCGACACGCGAGCAAGTGGAAACGGCGATCCGCGGCGTCAAAGATTATGACGGCGTGACAACGAAGGTCAGCTTCAATAATAAAGGCGATAACAAGTACGCCAAGGTTTATATTTACAACTTTGAGGAGCAAAAGTATCCGCCGGCACAAAAAGCGGAAATCAGTCAGTGACGCAATGTTGACGGATAAATCGATACATTTTCCGCAAAGGGTATGGGATTGACAGCTATACCCTTTTTGAAATTTTCGCATCATTCTGCTGGCCGGGAACGGCGTCTCCCTGAAAACTGTAAAGGCGGAAGTCGTCGTTGTTTCCGGGCAGACCGATTAAATTCGAATGGAAGCGGTGAAATTATGCTGGCGCAAATCATCCAGAATATGCCACAGGTGCTGATCGACGGCCTGACGCTCGGCGTGGTCTATGCCGTCGTGGCGATCGGCTACACGATGGTCTATGGCATTCTCGAACTGATCAATTTCGCTCACGGCGATGTATTTATGACCGGATCATTTATCGGGGCCGGTATTCTGTTTCTGTTTCTGGGAGCGGGTTTCATGAGTGCGCTGCCGGCATTGCTTGTGTTCGTGATTGTCATTTTGATCGCGGGCATAGCGACCGGCTTGCTCGGCGTCGGTATCGAACGCGTCGCTTACCGGCCTCTGCGCAAAAAAAACGCACCGAAGCTGATCGCCCTGATTACTTCAATCGGTATCTCGTTCGTTCTTGAGGATGCCGTCCGATTTATTGTCGAACTGCGGACCGGGAATTACATCGTAACGGCTCCGCCGATTTTTAAAGAAAAATTCACATGGAATATTCATTCGGCGCTGCCGTTTTTCGATAACGCTTCGTTTCACAGTTCATTTCTAATTGTACTGATCTGCACCATTCTGATGCTCGTTGCGCTGGAACTGTTCGTTAACCGGACGAAATGGGGCGTCGCCATGCGTGCCGTTGCCCAGGATATAGATACTGCCTCGTTGATGACGATCAATGTCAACCGCGTCATTTCCGTCACCTTTTTCATCGGTTCGGCACTTGGCGGAGCGACGGGGGTGTTATTCATGATCCAGTATCTGTCTCTTATACACATCTGACGCTGCCGACGAATAGCCTTGTGTAG
>UQRJ01000222.1 GCA_900543345.1 uncultured Sporolactobacillus sp.
TTGCTACCGATACAATCGGCGTCAATCCTAAGTAGGCAAAAATGATCCCGCCGGTCGAAATGGCCGATTGCACACCTGAGAAACTGAACGGCGCAAAGCCGTCGACGGTGAAATTATCCAGTTTTAACTGTGACAATAAAACAACGATCGTCAATGTCGGCACAATCAATTTAAACAGCGTAATCAGTGTATTGGACTTGGCAAAAATTTTAACGCTCCAATAATTCAAAGCAAAGAAAATGACCAGCAGAGTAAACTGAAACAACCAGCCGGAAACGGTCGGCAATGACGATCCCTTTTGCGTCAGCGACGGAAACCATGAAGCGGCATATTGCCGCCCGGCCTCCACTTCGATTGCAATCAGACTGGAAAAGGCAATGAGGGTGACAAAGCCCATCAAATAGCCGATCAACGGGCCATGTGAATAGACGGAGAAACGAACGATCGCACCGGCTCGCGGCAGCGCCGCCCCAAGTTCCGAGAAAACCAGCCCCAATAATAAGATGGCGCCCCCGCCCAACAGCCATGAGATAATTCCCGCCGGACCGGCGATCGCCGCCACATGGCTCGAGGCAAACAACCAGCCTGAGCCGAACATCGCGCCGAAACCGATGAACGTTAAATCCGACAGTGTCAATTGTCGCTTAAATTTACCTTGATTCGCCATCTCATTCACCCCTTTAAATTTTTAATAAACGGAATTGTCAAAATATATTTTCGCCAACAATACCTGCTTCCCCGGATCGACTCTCAGTTCACCCGGGATAAAGCAGGAAAAACAGCCTGTGGATCTATTTTTCTCACTCAAAAACGGAGAGCACAGATCTTGGTCGTCGAATAAAAATCAAGTGCGGCCTGTCCTTGCTCCCGGCTATGCGAACTGGACTGCTTCATGCCGCCGAAGGGCGACTGATACTCCACACCGGCGGTTTCCAGGTTGACTCGCACCATGCCGATCTCCGCGTCATCGAGGAATTGAAACGCTCTGGTCAAATTCTGTGTAAAGATTGCGCCGCTCAGCCCGTAATCGCAACGATTCAGGACGTCGATTGCTTCGCGATAATCGTCGACCTTGAGGATTGCAGCAATCGGGCCGAAAATTTCTTCTTGTAATAACGGGTGGTCGTTACCCACGCCGGTTACGATCAGCGGATGAACGTAATAGCCGTCGCCAGTTGGATAGTCGTGATTTTCATAAAGAATTTTGGCATCTTTTTTAGCAAGTGCGACATAAGCGGATACCTTGTCAAACTGAGCTTTGGAGGCAACCGGACCGAGAGCACAATCATCATCGAGCGGGTTAGTTAGTTTTACATCATCCATTGCCGTCACTAGTGCCTCGACGAAGCGATCGTAGATACCCGCCTCGACAATAATCCGGCTCGTTGCCGTGCATTTCTGACCGGCAGAACCGAACGTTCCGCTGACGATTGCCGGAACAGCCAGCTTCAGATCGGCGTCGTTTAACACGACTACTGAATTCTTTCCGCCCATCTCTGTCTGAAACTTAATATTGCGCTCGGCGCATAACGCCGCCAGCTTCCGGCCGGTTTTCGTCGAACCGGTGAAGGACAGAGCGTCGATGGCGCCCCGACGGACCAACGCATCGCCGACATCCCGACCTTGACCGATAAGTAAGTTGATCACCCCCTTAGGAAGGCCGGCTGCAGCAAAAATTCGACATAATTGATAGGCGGTCAGCGAACTACTTTCGGCCGGTTTCCAGATGACCGCGTTGCCGCAAATCAAGGCGGGTGCCATTTTCCAGATTGGAATTGCCACCGGAAAATTCCACGGCGTGATCAGTGCCACGACGCCGAGCGGCACCTTTTTCGTATATTGGTGGACGCGGCCGATTGCCGAAGGGATTACCGTACCGTCAGAACGCACGCCTTCACCGGCGTAGTACTTCAGTAACTGAATGCCGCGCTGCACTTCGCCTTTCATTTCTTTGAGCGGTTTGCCCATTTCCCGGGTAGCCAGTCTGGCGATCGCCTCCTGTTCACGCTCCAACGCGTCGGCCAGCCGATAAAGATATTGTCCGCGCTTGTCGCGCGTAAGTGCCTGCCACTTCCTTTGGGCTTGGCCAGCAGCCTGTTCCGCTTCATGCGCTTGATCGACAGTGGAAAAACTGATTTCGCCGACGGTTTCGGACAAGTCGGCCGGATTGCGGACGATCACGCGGCTGCCCTTCCCGGCCTCCCAGTCACCGTTAATCCAGTTTTCACCCTTGATAAATTGTTTGGTCAGCATGGCTCGCATCACTCCTTTACAGAGGGTTCGGTTGGCTGAACCCTTACTTCGGCAAAAGCTTTGTCGATGGCCGCATAAGTGGCGCCGGTCAGCGGCAGACGCGGCGGACGCACCGGGCCGACTGGCTGCCCAGCCAGTTTCATCATGTATTTAATCGCCTGGACAAGGATCGGCTTGGCGTCATAGTGAAGCAGCGGTAGCAGGCGGCGATAGAGCGGCAGCGCCTCGTCCAGTTTTCCGGCCCTGGCCAGTTGAAACAGACGCACCCCTTCTGCCGGTAAAGCATTGGGCACGCCGGAGATCCAACCGGTCGCCCCTGAGATTGCTCCTTCCAACGCCAAATCGTCGACACCGATCATCACTTCCAGATCTGTCTGCTCCAAAATGGTATGCACTCGGCGAACGTCGCCGCTGAATTCTTTAACACCGACTACGTGGTCAAGCCGGCTGATTTTCGCCAGCAATTCCGGTGTCAGGTCCGTCGCATAATCACGCGGATTGTTGTAGGCAATGATCGGCAAACCGACTTTCGACAGTGCCCGATAGTGAGCGATAACTTCCTCCTCCAGCGGGACATAATTAATCGGCGGCAGCGACAACAGACCGGCGGCTCCTTTTTGTTTGGCATACTCGGCCCAGCGGACCACATCCTGCGTCGCCGCCGCGGCTGTACCGACGAGCACTGGAACACGTCCCTGGCAAACCTCGGTCACCGTATCAACGACGGCCGCCCGCTCGTTATCGGACAGTGTCGCATATTCGCCGAGCGAACCGGACGGGATCAGCCCGTCGACCCCTTTCTGAATCAGCCACTCGCAAATCTCGCGCAGCCGCTGTATATCGACCCGATAATCCTCCGTCATTGGCGTCACAAGTGCGACGTAAACTCCTTGAAAATGTGCCATGGTCAATCACTCCCCATTTAATATTCACAGACTGTGAAAAAGCGATGAAGATCGCCGGTCATCCACCGGCCGATCAATCCCGTGTTCAGCGGCCGCTTCTTTCATGATTTCTCTCCCTTGCAAGACCGCCGGATCGAATTGAATAACGGCCTCACGTCGGACTTGATGAAGCTGGGCGATCGATCGGTGGATCGCCATAGAAAAATCTTTGCCTTTAATATCCGCTGCCGCCGACAAACCGGCGATTTTTCCTTGGACAATGACTATTTTTGCACTTTCAATACCGGTGATGTTGCCTGCCACAAACAAGGAAGGGATCGGCGTCCGCATATCTTCGCTGTGAACAGGGACATGTCCGCCCAGCGACGGAATGTATTTAAAGGGACAATCCAGCGTTCCCAGCAACTCTACCAGCGGATAAAGTCCGCCGGCGATACAGACAAAATCTACTTTCAACGTTTCGTCCCGACCGTCAAGTACATCTCCCGACGGTGAAATTGTCGATAAACGAACCGCCTCGACCTGCTCCTCTCCGATAATCTCGGTCAGTGTTTTGCGGATCTGAAAGGGAATCCCCCACATCTTAAAGCCGTTCTGCGGATAGAAGCGAGTCACTGCTTTTTCAATCATCGAAAAACGGCCGGCCAGTGCACCGCCAAATCTGAAGAATGCCGACGGGGCCAAGTGTGAGAAACTAAGCAACCGGCGAAACACCGCACGCGGATCACCACTCTCCCGGCTAAAATGCTGCCGGGGAGGAAGAACCATTCCCGCCAACTGAACGCCGGCCAGTTGCAACTCACGGGCGATAGCAAACGAAAGCATATTGAGTCCGACGATGATCCCTTTATGCCCCGGTTTGACCCGATGGACATTGGTCATCACTTGGGCGGCACCGATGGTCATCACACCCGGCAAAGTCCATCCCGGAATCGGAATACTTCGTTCGGCCGCTCCCGTAGCCACCAGTAACGCTTTACTTTGAAAATCACCCTTCGTTGTACGAACGGACCAACCACCGCTGCAATGATCGATTTCATACACACTCGTTTCCAAGTAAAAAGTGACCTTTACCTGCTCAGTGCGGTCCAATAATTCGGCCGCCCGTTCATGACCGTTCCACCAGCTCCCGTCCGGCATTTCATTCAGTTGGCCGAGCAGACGGCCGCCGGGTTTAATGAATTCATCGATCACGACCGCCTCCACGTCATTTTCCGCCGCCGTGACGGCTGCGGATAAACCAGCCGGCCCGGCGCCGATGATCAGCAGCTCATGCATGCCGACCATGCCCCCCGAACGGCTCGGGCAGTTGTCTGCCGGATTGCACGATCATATTTTCTTTGACCAGAGTAAGACAAGCTCGTTGCCCCCGCCGGCCATTGACGGTGACCCGACATTCAAAACAATGACCGATATTACAAAAAATGCCTCGCGGCGTTCCCGATGCCTCATGTTTCCTCAGCATCCGCACACCGTTTGCCAGCAATGCGCTGGCAAGCGTGTCCCCCGCGCTGGCTGAATACGTTTTTCCATCAAAACGAAAGACGATCCGTTCACGTTTCTCCGTCAACTTTAAAATTGGATGGGACGTGATTCTCAGCGTTTCCAACTCATTCACCTCCTCCCACATCTTTGAACGCAATCGGCCGAACCGGCGGACGATAGCGCAACGGAATCTCGTCGGGCCGCGTTTTCCCGCTCGATTGATCGATTAGAGCATCGACCAAGTAACGACAAGTTCTTCCCCCGCAATAACCCATCGCCGCCCGTGTCCGCAGCTTTACTTCTCTCGATGAACAATGATAAGTCTGAACTGTTTGAATAATGGCTTCATCCGTAACTTCTTCGCAACGGCAGACAACCACCGGAACCTTGACCATTTTTCTCTCCTCCTTCGGTACAATAATACGCAAGCAATTATCATGCCAAAATAATTTTGCGAAAAAAAAGACGCCCTGATAAAAAAAGCGTCGACGCGGAACTGTCTTGGTTTTTAGACATGTTTACCTATTTTGTCATAAATATTAGACATATTACGTTCTGTCTCTTATACACATCTCCGAGCCCACGAGACCCTAAGACATCTCGT
>UQRJ01000223.1 GCA_900543345.1 uncultured Sporolactobacillus sp.
AGATGTCTTAGGGTCTCGTGGGCTCGGAGATGTGTATAAGAGACAGGTTTTATTCAGCGGACGCCGCGCGGACGGATTGTAACGGATATGGCTTATAAGCATTTCAACATGGAAAGGAAAGGTTGAAATGGGCGATATCGGAAAGCTGCTGATGATTGTCGGTGCCGTACTTTTTCTCGTCGGACTTTGCTGGCCCCTATTTGGCAGGCTGCCTGGCGATATTTTCATCCGCAGGGGCAACTTCACTTTTGCTTTTCCAATTGTGACTTGTCTGCTGGTTAGCATTGTTCTATCGTTGATCTTTTTTGTTCTCGGTCATTTTCGTTAAACGGAAGAGAGTGCATGTTCATTATGGAACTGTCGGAATTTGATTATGATTTGCCGAAGGAATTGATTGCCCAAACGCCGTTAAAGGATCGGGCGGCGTCGCGGCTGATGATTGTGAATCCGAATACGGGGCGGATCGACCATCGCCGGTTTTCCGATATTATCGATTATTTGAATCCTGGCGATTGTCTCGTCCTCAACGATACAAAGGTATTACCGGCGCGCCTGATCGGCGTCAAAGAGGAGACCGGCGCGAAGATCGAACTGCTGCTGCTAAAACGGAAAGAAGGCGATACGTGGGAATGTCTGGCTAAACCGGCCAAACGGCTTCGTGAGGGGATGCACATCCGCTTCGGCGACGGACGGCTGGAAGCCATATGCGATCGGGCGCTCGACGAAGGGCGACGCATCGTTACCTTCAAATACGAGGGGATTTTTTACGAAGTGCTTGAGGCGCTTGGCGAGATGCCGTTGCCGCCATATATTAAGAAACAGCTGGATGACCCGGATATGTACCAGACGGTGTATGCTAAACATCCCGGTTCGGCCGCGGCGCCGACCGCCGGCTTACATTTTACGAAATCCTTGCTGGCGGCAATCCGTAAAAAAAGAGTGCAACTCGTTTTTCTAACTTTGCATGTCGGCCTGGGAACTTTCCGACCGGTCAAGGTGGAAAAAATAGAAGAACATAAAATGCATTCGGAATTTTACCAGCTGTCCGCCGATGCGGCAGAAATGTTGACGCGCTCCAGAGCAGAAGGCCATCGGATCATTGCCTGTGGGACGACGGTCATCCGTACGTTGGAGACCATCACGGCAAAATATGACGGGGTATTCCGCGAAGCATCCGGTTGGACGGACATTTTCATCTATCCCGGTTTCAAATATCGGGCCATCGATGCGATGATTACCAATTTTCATCTGCCGAAGTCGACGTTGATTATGCTGGTGAGTGCGTTTGCCGGCCGCGATTTCATTCTCCGGGCGTATCGGGAAGCAGTGAAAGAGCGCTATCGCTTCTTTAGTTTCGGAGATGCGATGTTCATTGAGGAAGGAAATAAGAATTTATGACGGAACCGCTGACTTATGAATTGATGAAGACCGAGAAACACACGGGTGCGCGGCTAGGCCGGCTGCATACGCCGCATGGGGTATTTGCGACGCCGATGTTCATGCCGGTTGGTACCCAAGCGACAGTCAAAACGATGAGCCCGCGTGAGTTAACGGAAATCGGCGCCGGCGTGATCCTAAGCAATACGTATCATTTGTGGCTGCGTCCCGGTGAAAAGATTGTTGCGGAAGCCGGCGGACTGCATCATTTTATGAACTGGGATCGCGGGATACTCACCGATTCTGGCGGCTTTCAGGTATTTAGCCTGAGTCAATTACGCGATATTACGGAAGAAGGTGTTCATTTCCGTAATCATCTGAACGGCGCGGCAATGTTTCTGACACCGGAAAAATCGATTGCCATTCAAAATGCGCTCGGATCGGATATCATGATGTCACTGGACGAATGCCCGCCATATCCGTCGACCCGCGAGTATATGGCACAATCAGTGGGGCGGACAAGTCGCTGGGCGCAGCGCTGCCGTCGCGCCAATGCCCATCCGGATCGCCAAGCGCTGTTCGGCATCGTCCAGGGCGGCGTTTACGGAGATCTGCGCCGGCAGTCGGCCGCGGATCTAACTTCACTGGATTTCTCCGGCTATTCGATCGGTGGATTGTCCGTCGGCGAACCGAAATCGATGATGTATGAAATCTTGGAACAGACGACGCCGCTTCTGCCATCTGGGAAACCACGTTACTTAATGGGTGTCGGTTCGCCGGATGCCTTGATCGAAGGCGTGATTCGCGGCATCGATATGTTCGATTGCGTCTTGCCGACGCGCATTGCCCGCAACGGAACATGCTTGACGTCCCACGGCCGGCTTGTTATCAAGAACGCTGCCTTTGCCCATGATTTCGGACCGATTGACGATCAGTGCGACTGCCGGGTCTGTCGTCAGTATTCCAGGGCATACATACGGCATTTGATCAAAGCAAACGAAACATTCGGAATTCGTCTGACTACTTATCATAATCTCTATTTTTTGATAAAATTAATGGAGCATGTCCGCTCCGCGATTCAAAACGACCGGCTGCTCGATTTCAGGGACGAATTTTTTGAAACATATGGTTTCAATAAACCGAATGCCAAAAATTTCTAAAAAACGGAAGGATGAAGCTCGATGCAAGGTATTATGGTACAATTTGTACTGCCGATGGTCCTGTTCATTGCGATTTTTTATTTTCTACTGATCAGGCCGCAACAGAAACGGACAAGGGAAACACATGAGATGCAATCGTCGCTGAATCGGGGGGATAAGGTGATCACGATCGGCGGCCTGCAGGGCACGATCGAATCGATCGACGACCAGAATATCGTTCTTAAGAGCAGCAGCAGCAAGCTGTCCTTTGAGCGTGGCGCGGTACGTGCGGTGATCAAGAAATCGGGCGCACCGGCCGCCGGCGAGAGCGATGAGGCAAAAAAAAGCCCGAGTAAATAAGCGGCGCATAAAAAAAGCGGCACGGGAAAGATTCCGGGTCGCCTTTTTTTGCGATCGTCAGCGGCCGTGCCGGCTGGAAAACAGATTGACACCGGCCGTACCTCCGACGGCCGCGGCGGCGATATTGCCGAGAAAGTAGAGGTATTGGGCGATACCGGGCGCTTGCTCCAGCCCGAGATATTGAAAAAGCAGGCTGAAAAGGCTGTAACATAGTCCGGTCATCGCGCCGATCAGCATTCCTTTCCGTCGCATTTTTGATCCGGCCACCGTTCCGCCGATAAACAGAGCAACCATTGAGACAATCACGGGAAGAGCCGATCCACTTGTTTCGGCAAACGATGTAAAACGTAGCAGTGACGCAAGCAGCAGGGCAGAAGCGAGAATAACGACAAACGCTGCGACCATTCCGTACGTTACGGCCGCTAACCAATTGCGGGTCAACACGAACACCTCCGTCGCGCCCTGCCAGGAAGTTGCAGGGCTCGTTCTCAATTTATATGTGTATGCAGACAAGCCAAAGTCCATGACAAATATAGGAATGCATCGCTGCTCATGATTGCGGGCCATCCCGTCCATACTAAATCGTAATGATGAAAGGTGGGTGGAAACAGGCAATGGCAACGGCGACGCTGAGAATGCTGGTATTAATATTTGTCGTGCGGGCGGGTTTTGGAAAATTGCTTGTCGCAAGGGCCGACCGGCGGAGACTTTCCGACCTGGTCGTGCTGCTTACTGCGGTTGAGCTCTCCCTTTTTGCCGTGATCCGTCCGGACGAACCGTTTTTACTTTTCCTGATCCCGTTGCTTTTTCTGATGTTCACCTACCGGATTTCGTTGCTGCTGAATCGGTTGAACATCAAATGGGCGGTCTCTCGTCCCGATGTGCAGACCGTGCCTGCTTTACCTGTTCAACCACCGGTGGCTGTGCCACTTGTGGAGAGTGGCAAAGTACGGGCCGATAATCTGAAAAAAATCGGCAAGACGCAGCTCTGGCTGCGGCGGGAACTGCACAGATTGGGCGTGGATTTGCGGCGGGTAAATTATCTGACGATAGACTGGAGCGGCAGTTTTTACATCGATTTTGATCGGCGAATGCCGAAGAATTAACGGATCCATTTGCCGACAAGCGGCAGTTGACGAAGCTGTTCTTTCTGAATGAGACCAATCAGCAGCGCGGCGATTGTGTAGCACGTGGCGACAATCGCGATCAGCAGCGCCGTCCGGGGAAGAAGGCCCAGAGCGGTGAAACTGCGGGCGATCAAGGTCCGGGCCAACAAGGCTGAAGCGATGATCAAAACAGCGCTGCGCAGATAGTCTTTTAGAATCAGCGAGAAACCGATCGCTCGGAACATCACCGCAACGTGCAGCATTGTTACGAGCAGTACGTTGACGCAGATAGCCAGAGCCGTTCCGTATATACCGAACTGCGGCTGGCTGGTCAGCAGCATCAGCAGTATGATTTTGACAATGGCACCGATCAGTGTATTGCGCATGGCTGCCCCGGCGAGATCGAGTGCCTGCAGGACGGCATGAACCGGTGCCTGAAAGTAAAAGACAAGGAAAAAAGGAGCCATCAGATAAAGAAACGGCGCCGACTCCGGGGCGTTGTAAATAATCTGCATCAGCGGCTTGGCAAAACTGCAGGTTACAACGATCGACAGACCGCCGGTAACCATCGCGATACGTAAGGCCTGATTGAGCCGGTAGTGAATCATGCCGTAATTTTTTCGAGCAAATGCTTCGCTGACTGCGGGGACAAGCGAGATGTGCAAGGCGTGTGTGATAAAGCCGGGGAGCAGCAGCAGCGTCATCGCGTAACCGGTTAGTTGGCCGTACAGCTCTGCCGAAACTTTCAGCGAATAACCGGCGACGGCCAGACTGTGCGAGACAATCATCGGCTCGATAAAATTGCTGAGCGAACCGATTAGCCGGCTGCCCATTGTCGGCAGGCCGATGTCGAGCAGCCGGCGCAGCGTCGCCTGCTTCTCTTTAAAAGCGGTCGGGCGCATCGCCTGCAGGCGTAAGCCGCGCTCTTTATGGAATTCGTGCAGCATGTAGAGGAGAGAAGCGCATTCGCCGGCGGATCCGGCAATCATTGCTCCTGCCGCAGCGTAAGCGACGCCGTAGGGCATCAATAAATTAGCCAGTGTAACGACGAGTGAGATACGGACGACCTGCTCGACAATGCCCGACAAAGCGTAGGGCGTCATATTGCGGATACCTTGGAAATAACCGCGAATGACCGAGCTGACTGCCACGATCGGTACAACTGGGATGATTGCCATCAACGGATAGACGACACGCGTATCGGCGAACAGATACTGTCTCTTATACACATCTCCGAGCCCACGAGACCCTAAGACATCTCG
>UQRJ01000224.1 GCA_900543345.1 uncultured Sporolactobacillus sp.
GCGTCAGATGTGTATAAGAGACAGCCTAATACATATTTCGGATTCCCCACCAATGATTCGTGCATAACCGTCAGTCCGGTGAGCAGGACGAGAACCGTCATGGTAAAACTGAGCAAGCTATAATAGCTGAAGCGGCCAATATAGAAAGTCATGTCGATAAACGAGTCCGAAAGTACGAGAAAACAGAGCGTCAACGGCAGAATGATAATAACCGGCGTTGTCCACTCGACCGGAATGAGCGACGTGCCGAAAAGCATGTTCGGCAGCGCATAAAAAATGACGAACGGGAACGCGGCCAGGAAAAATCCCGCAAACAGGATTTCGATCAGATGCCGGTATTCTGTTTCCTTAATCCGGATATACAGACGGATCAATTGCAGGCAAAGGATACCGAACACGAAAACGGAAAAGATCAGCTCCTGAGGATAATAAGCGCTGACTTCGCGCTGCGCTTGCAATGCGCTGCCGACAACAATCATCGTACCGATCATATACAGACAGGCAATGAACGGACCGGAAGCCAGTATAAAACCAAACCTGGCAAAATAGGCCTTGAGAAAGTGAACAAGCAGGATAAAGGCAAACACAAGCGAAAAACCGGTCAACCGCAGGCTCCAGGCATCGTGCCGCGCATTTGCCGACATCTCAAGCAGAATCGGCCCGACGATAAACAGGAAGGCCGTCAGCAGCTTGACGGCGCGGCTACGCTCTTTCCTCGCAAAAAGAAAACAAAGTGCGGAAAAACAAACGAGCAGAAAGGTGTAGGGAATGATTAAATAAAACAGCACGGCCTTTTTCGATAACGAGTTCTCCACGTTCAATCTCAAAAGTGCACTGCCGCGCCGAACTTCGATTTCTTTTGCTTGTCCGATCACACCATATTTCCGTACCGATGCACTTTCTTCCGGCGCCTCGCAATCGATCGACAGTACCCGATCACCGGGACGGATTCCGGCGGCTTCGCCCCAGCTGTAAGGGGCGACCGAAACAACGGTTGTTCCGCCGATTTGCGTATATACACCGACGTACGGCCGATTGAGAATGCTTTCGGTAAAATGAACGGTCAACAGAAGGGTCAGGCAGAGACCGACGAAGAACGCCGCTCTTTTTAACAAGTTTTCGCGGACGTCCATGCTATGACTCTTGTTAAATTGAAAAATGAAATTATGTCCGCTTCGGCCAGTGAATCGCCACATACAGCCCGCCCCCTTTGCCGGAACGGAGCTGCATCCGCCCGCCCATTCCCTCAACACGGCCGATCAGCCCGGGCAGCCCCATCGTGCCGAAGGATCGGCGGACGCCTGCCACATTCATTCCGACACCATCATCCTGATAAACGAGCACATAATCACTCGACTGCTGTCTCAGCACAAGATGAACATGCCGCGCTTTCGCATGTTTGACGGCGTTGTTCAGCAATTCCTGGACCACTCGATAAACAACCATTTCCAAGTCTTTCTGAGGAATAACCAATGTATCGTCGATGGTGACGTCCAGTAAGAAATCGGCCCGCAGGTTCACTTTTTCGATCAGTTCGTTCAGTGATTTTTTCAGTCCCGTTTTATAGAGAAATTCCGGATGAATATCGTGAATCACCTGGCGCAACACATAGACGCTGTCAAGTATGCGTTCACGGATCGTCGTCAACACCCGACGCACTTCGGGATTCTTTTCCTTTGCCTGCCAAATATCTATCTCACGGGCAATCGCCAACTGATCCTGCATGGTCTGGTCGTGCAGATTCCGCGACAATCGCCAGCGTTCCCGCTCTGAAAGCCTGAGCATCGTCCGTTTGATCGTGATTGGAATTGCCGCCCGACCTTCTGCCTGTCTGAGCTCGGCCAATAAATCTTTTGTATTGAATAGATTTTCAGCCAAAATCTGCGCGTAACCGATCAGATTGGTAAACCATACACGTTCATCCGGATTCAGTCGGCGTCTCGGCTGTTTCCACTTGCCGGTCAGTACCGCTCCCTTTTCCTTACGCAGCGAAAGCAGAACGGAAAAACCGACAGAATTCGTTTTCAGGAGTCCGGGACGTCTGCCGGCCAAGCGCTCCCTCGGCTTCGTCATCAGTGAAACCTCTTCTACGGGCAGGCAGGCTTCCGTTTCTTTTTTCAAAATTTCTCCGCTATTCAGTGGATCGTCGCTTGCCTTCATCCATTGCAAGAAACGATTCAAACTTGTCTGGAAATCCCGCCGTTTCAGAAACAGTCGCTTGCGCAAGTAATAATCGAAGTGCGACTTTACAAACAGCATCGCCGTCACGGCGACCATAACCATCGCAACCAGCCGGATCAAATCCTGACGATCGTCGACGGATCCGGAAAAACCGGCCATTCCGAGCAGGCCCATCGCGACCAGCACGGTAGAAAAAGCTCCGATCAACCCATAATAGAGCAGGCGGAAACACAGATAGGGAAGATCGATCACTCCGTCTCTGGCGGCGAATCCGTATACCGTTACCGATAACAAGAGCGCGAGCGGCAGCATCCATCCGCGGACGCCGGGTGCATCATGCAGCAGATATGCCGCCACCGGCACGGTCGCGGGTAAACCGCCGGCGGCAAGTACACGCAGTGGCAGTATGAACGTCGTTTTGCGGACTGAAAAGTAGAGACGCGCTAACGCACATAATAATAGCAAGCCGACGCCGACAATAAAAGACTTCACCGGAAGCGCCGAACGAGTAAGAACGGCGATGACTGCCGCTATGGTGCCGGTGAAGTACACAGACATGAGCCACCGCATGGGTAAAATGGTGAGCCCCTGCGACCGGAAATAGTCTGTCAGAAAATGAAACAAACCCATTGTCGCAAGCGACGCCAGGACGGCTGCCGACAGATGAATCGCCGGAGGTCCGGCGGACAGGACGGCGACCGGCAGCGGCGCCGCCATGCAGAGAAAAAGTGCCGCCGACTGCCGGAGACGCGGGTTGTTTCCTGTCATCAAAAGGGCGGCCGCAAAAGTAAAGCAGCAGATGGAAACGACCATTGGGAGGGCCGCTTCGCCCGGACGGCCGGCAAAAAAGACGAATAATGTATAGGCGATCATGCACGTCGTCAGAAAAGATAACATAACTCTTGATCTAATTCCGGACATTGCAACGATGCCTGCCTTTTTCGACGGGTCAAACAGGCACGTCGTCTGCCTTCCCCGTAGATAAACTAGTTTTAGTTTACCAGAAAAAGCAAATTTGTGTCGATACACCCGGCCGGTAAAAACAAAAAAGAGCATCGCCGCTGATGCTCCTTTGCTTATTGACCGGAATGATGTACTTTTTCGCGCCGCGTGCCGGCAATGTTCAGTCCGGCAAGTTTATTGAGAAAATAACGATACTTCTGATCCGTCACGTCGGTGGCAACAATCCGCTCCCGACAAGAATCGCAGATTAGTTGATGACAGATATGGATACCCTCCCGATCAGTTCGGCCGCAAACGATGCATGCCTCGCCGCCCCGGCTTTCATGACTCATCATCGATTCACCTCCCATCACAGGATGGACCTTTTTCTCAAAAACTATGCATCTTTCGCCCGCGCTTTTATCAGTCTATGGCACGGGAGCCCGGATTGTGTATTTGCCGGAACCGAGCAGCCGCACTCGCTTGCTGCCATTTAAAGTTCAAAAGGGCGGCTCACCCTCTTCAGCCTGTGAGTCGCCCTTTTGAACAATATGAATACCCGACGGGTCTAATTTTTGCTTTTGAAATGGTTTGCCGCCCCTGTGGAGATTCCCGCTTCAATCGATCATTGATTTCATCATGGGGAGCAGACGTTATTTTTTAACGGCCGGCTGCTTGAGCATGCCGTAGATGATTCCCGATAATACCGATCCGACGGCAATAAAAAGCAGATAAAGCAGCGGATGGTTGGTCAAGGCAATAACGAAAATGCCTCCGTGCGGGGCAAGGAGTTTAATCCCCGCCCATCCGACCAACCCGCCGGCAACGGCAGAACCCACAATAAAACTTGGTATCGCGCGGATCGGATCGGCGGCAGCAAACGGAATCGCGCCTTCCGTGATGAATGAGAGCCCCATGACAATGTTTGTCATTCCGGCATTGCGATCCTGCCGGCTGAATTTATGCTTAAATAACAATGTTGCCACAAAGATTGCCAGTGGCGGAACCATCCCGCCGGCCATGACCGCCGCCATCACTTCCGATCCGCCGCTGGTCACTGCTCCCGCCAACGTACCGGTGCCAAAAATATAAGCAGCTTTATTGATCGGTCCGCCCATATCCACGGCCATCATACCGCCGACTAGTAAGCCGAGGAGCAAGGCATTGGTTCCACTCAGACCGGAGAGAAAACGATTCAGCGATGTATTGATGGCCGACATCGGAATGTTGACAATCAGCATGATGAATCCGGTTGCAAGTACACCGAATAACGGATAGAAAAGAATGCTTTTGATTCCCTCCAATGTTTTCGGCAAACCGGAGAACAGTCTCTTCAGCAAAAGGACAATCCCGCCGGCCAGGAATCCGCCGACCAGCGCACCGAGAAAACCGGATGGTGTCGGATGGTCCAGATTGATAAACGAGATACCGCTGGCGGCCAGCGCGCCCGATGCGAAACCGGCCACCAGTCCCGGTTTCTCGGCGATTGAATAGGCGATATAACCGGCCAGTACCGGCAGCATGAAGCCGAATGCCGCACTGCCGATCTGATTAAATAAAGCCGCGATATGATGATAGCTACCGAGCAGCGACAGCTTGCTCTGCGGTACACCCATCGTCTGGTCAATCAGAAAAGCCAGCGCAATTGCAATGCCGCCGCCGATGACGAACGGCAGCATCGACGAGACACCGCTCATCAGATGCTTGTAAATCCGTCTGCCAAGCGAATGTCCGGAAGACGTGGCTTCCTGAGTCTGCTGACCGCTGCCTTGATATATCGGCGCCCGACCGCTGAGCGCAAGATCAATCAGTTCTTCCGGCTTGCGAATACCGTCCGCCACCGGCCGATTGACCAAATGCTTGCCGCTGAAACGTTCCATCTCGACTGCTTTATCCGCGGCAATGATGACACCGTCCGCATCGGCAATATTTTCAGCCGTCAGACGATTGCCGACGCCCGAAGCACCGTTGGTTTCGACATGAATCTCGACTCTTTTGGCCGCTGCCGCCTTTTTCAAGGCTTCTTCAGCCATGTAAGTGTGCGCAATACCCGTCGTGCAGGCGGTCACGGCCTGTCTCTTATACACATCTCCGAGCCCACGAGACCCTAAGACATCTCG
>UQRJ01000225.1 GCA_900543345.1 uncultured Sporolactobacillus sp.
CGAGATGTCTTAGGGTCTCGTGGGCTCGGAGATGTGTATAAGAGACAGTGAGTAAACAGCGCGTACAGACTCTGCGAGTGCTGCGCCGCCGCATTGAACCCGGCCCCGTCGATCGTCCGGATTGTCAGCGGTACTTTCGCTTTGCCGCCGAACATATAGTGAAATTTGGCCGCCTGATTCATGACTTCGTCCAGACAACTGCCAATAAAATCATTGAACATCAATTCCGAAATCGGCCGCAAACCGGTAACCGCCGCGGATACCGCAGCTCCCATATAACCGGCTTCGGCGATCGGTGTATCGATGACGCGCTCACGGCCGAATTCCTCAACAATCCCTTTCGTTACCCCGAACACGCCGCCCCAGGCTCCTTCGTCCTGCAGGTGATCGACTTTTGCACCGCCGGCGACGTCCTCACCCATTAAGATGACATTTTTATCTCTTCGCATGGCGACGCGAACGGCATCGTTAATCGCCTCGGAAAAAGACATTTGAACCGTCATGATTGAATCGCCTCCGATTAATTCGGCTTTTTAATAAGACACATAAACGTCAGTCGTCAGTTGTGACCGGTCGGGAAACGGACTTTCTTCGGCAAATTTAATGGCATGTTCGATTTCCTTTTTAACCGATTCGTCAATGGTCCGCATTTCATCTTCTTTAAGCAGTCCTTTGGCAACGGCATATTCACGGTAACGGCGGATCGGATCGTCTTCGTTTAGCGCCCGTTTCTGCACTTGCGCATCTTTGTACGTCTGCGTATCGCCTTCAAAATGACCGTAATCGCGATAGGTCTTGCATTCAATGATGGTCGGACCGGCGCCGCTTCTGGCGCGGGCAACGGCTTCGCCGGCTGCTTCGTATATTGCTTTCAAATCACGGCCGTCCACTTTTTTACCAACGATGCCGTAAGCGGCGGCGTAATCGGCCACGCTGCTTGCCGCAGAAGCATACGAAAACGGCGAAGCTTCGCCGAAGCCGTTATTTTCACAAACAAAGAGGACCGGCAATTTCCAAATCGACGCCATATTAACCGCTTCGTGAAATGTGCCGTGCCCGCTGGCGCCGTCACCGAAAAAGCAAACGGCAACCGTTCCGTCCTTTTTCACTTTTGCCGACAGGCCGGCACCAACAGCCAGCGGCAGGCCGGCACCGACAATGCCGTTTGCCCCGAGCATCCCTTTGGACACATCGGCAATATGCATTGACCCGCCTTTGCCCTTGCAAAGTCCCGTCGAGCGTCCGAAAATCTCGGCCATCATGCCGTCAATGTCGCATCCCTTGGCAATGCAGTGACCATGTCCGCGGTGGGTGCTGGTGATCTTATCATTGTCGCTCAGGTGGGCACAGACGCCAACCGCAACGGCTTCTTCACCGGCGTATAGGTGGACAAACCCAGGAATCTCTCCCTTTGCAAAGATCCCGTGCACCGCATCTTCGAATTGACGAATTTCCTGCATCTTTCGGTAGATCCATTTGGCTTTATCAACGGTGATTTCCTTTACGGATGCCTTAGGTTCGGCTTGCATTCTGACTCCTCCCGTCATTTCGATTCTCACGGCAGCTCTGTAAGCGTTTTCGTGCATATTTATCATAATCTACTTATTTCAGCGATGCAAAAAAAATGAACTTTTGGTTCACTCATTTCATTCTCAGCCAATGCCCGCCGATCTTTTCAAAAGCAGCGGGAAAGAGTTGATATAGTTTGGCGCCGAATCCCATATAAGGCGGCAAATTCACTTCTCTTTTTCCCTTTACTACGGCTTGAAAAATTTTTTTGGCAACGTACTGCGGCGTAATCATGAAGCGATCGACGTTGGCCCTGTAGGTGCCCGCCGGATCGGCAATCGCAAAAAAAGAGGTCCGGATCGGTCCGGGATTGACAACCGTCACGGTGATGCCCTTGCCGGCGACTTCAAGGCGAAGGCCATTCGAATAGCCGATCACCGCACTTTTTGTCGCTGCATACACGGACGATTTCGGTGTCGCCAGCTTGCCGGCAATCGAAGCTACATTGACAATATGGCCCTTTTTTTGCCGTATCATCGAAGGAAGAACCTCGCGAATGCAGGCGATCAGGCCGACGACGTTCACGCGAAACATCGCTTCGGTAACCGGGCCGTCGGTCTGATCGGCGAATTCAAATTTTCCGAAACCGGCACAATTAATCAGCACATCGATTCTGCCATAGCGCGCGAGGATCGCCGTGAAAACGTTATGAACCTGATCCGCCTGCCCAATATCGACGGGACAGACATCAGCCTTATGCCGCATCTCGGCAATCAGGTTTGCGACACGATGTAGTTTGTCCTTATTCCTGGCGAGTAAAACGACCGCATAGCCGGCCCGCGCAAAAAGCAGCGCCGTCTCTCGTCCGACTCCGCCCGAGGCGCCGGTAATCACCGCAATTTTTTCTTCAGCCATCGTCCGCATCCTCCCGTTAATCACATGTCATGCCTTTATTATAAGGATAAGCGGAAAGGAAACACAAAGATTGCCGCGGCTTTTTCCCCGAAAAAAAGGCCACAAAGCGTTATGCCGCCGCTTTGTGGCCTTTTTGCTTCTGTTCGGGCTTCAGCGCTCGTTCAAGCCACGCCAGCAGCAAATCAGCGACCACTGCCATCGCCGCCGTCGGGATCGCACCGGCTAAAATGATTGCCGTTCCGTTTGTCGCATTCGTACCGCGAACGATGATGTCGCCGAGCCCGCCGGCACCGACGAACGTGCCGATCGCCGTCACACCGATGGTAACAACCAGTGCCGTCCTGAGTCCGCCCATGATGACAGATAAGGCAAGCGGCCACTCGATCATGCGAAAAATCTGCCATTTCGTCATCCCCATCGCCCGTCCCGATTCCAAATAAGCCGGATCGATATTACGGATTCCGGAATAGGTGTTACGCAGAATCGGCAGCAGTGAATAGAGAAATAGCGCAACGATGACCGTCGTTGTACCGAGACCCATCACAAGCATCAGCATCGCCAGCATGGCCAGTGCCGGCACGGTCTGAACGACATTGGTCAGTGAAAAGATCCATCCGGCCAGTCGACGACGTTTGGCGATAAAAATTCCTGTTGGGATCGCCACAATCGCTGCAAAAAAGACACCGTAGGCAGACATCAGAAAATGCCGATAAAATTCGACCCATACATAACTACCGTTTTGCACGTAATAAGTCCACAATTGACGCAAGACTTCCATCGCTTCTTCCCCCCTCATTGAAAATAATGGTGCGCTTCAAGAAATTCGCGGGCGACCGTCGACGGTTCTTTAAGTTTGCCGTCCACCTCATAGTTAAGTTCCTGCATTTTTTCCGTCGTAATCGTGCCTTGTAGTTTCTTTAGTTCACGATCGATCTGCGGATACTTTTTCAGCAAGCTCTCCTTAACCAGCGGCGCACAATCGTATGGCGGGAAGAACCGTCGGTCATCCTTGAGAATCTGCAGATGGTAAGCCTTAATCCGTCCGTCTGTCGAGTAGGCAAGCACAACGTCCATCCGCCCTCTTTTTACCGCGTCGTAGACAAGGCCGATCTGCATCGGGTACGTATGAGCAAATGTCATACCATAGGCCTTTTGAAAAGCCGGATAGCCGTCGCCGCTCCGTTTGAGCCAGCCGCTGTCGAGGCCGATTTTCAGCCGATCTTTATCCTTTTTCAGATCGGATACTTTTTGATAACCGTGTTGCTTGGCTTCACGCTTGGTTACAGTGAACGCATAGGTATTATCAAATCCGTACGAATCGTAAAACTTATAGTGGTATTGACGGTGAAATTCACGTTGAACGATGTTCAGTGCTTTCTCAGGATCTTTCACGACTTTCTGTCCAAGAACTGTCGATAAATCAGTGCCGGTATAGCGAGTAGCGGAAATGTCGATATCGCCGTTCTCCATTGCTTTCTGCTGCACAAAATTGGAACCGAGATTTTTTACAATCGACGTCTTGAAATTCGTATTATGTTCCAGCAGTTGGCTGACGATATTGGCCATGATTTCCGATTCCGTAAAACTCTGGGCGCCGATTTTAACCGTGTAGTCGGAAGAGGCGCCAAGACCGGGCAGTGCGCACCCGCCGAGTAGCAGGCAGCAAATCAGTCCGATAACGGCACCGATCCGTTCGATTTTTTTCACGCCTTTTGCATCCCCTTCTCGATTCGGATGCCCTTCGGGGTCACTTTTCGCTCAATCCGGCCGAACAGATGATCGACCGCAATAGCAATCAAAGTCACCGGAACCGCGCCGGCAATGATATATTCCGGCTTATACAAGTTCAGTCCGATAAAAATATAGTCGCCGAGGCCGCCGCCGCCAATGAATGAAGCCAGCGTGGCCCAACCGATCAGATAGACCGACGAGGTGCGGACACCGGCCATGATGATCGGTGCCGACAGCGGCAACTCCACCATCCGAATCCGCTGCCAGCCGGTCATCCCGATGCCGCTGCCCGCTTCCAGTAATTGACGATTGACGCCCCGAATTCCCGTATAAGTGTTACGCAAAATCGGTAAAACCGAGTAGATGAACAGCGCCATAATCGCCGGCAGTTTGCCGATCCCGAGAAAGGGAATGAAGAACGCAAGAACGGCCAGCGACGGTAAGGTCTGGAGCACATTGACAATGCCGATGATTAACCCGGCGCCCCGCTTCATGCGCGTCATGAGAATGCCGAGAGGAATCGCAACGATAATTCCCATTGCGACAGCAATCAATGAAATATACAAATGTTCCCATGTTTTAGTGAGCAGTTCCATACCGTTTGTTTGCAAAAATTGTATCCACATGGTCATAATCGTCCCCCCTCCTTTACTGAGTCTCCGATAGGGTCTCTTTTTCTCCCCAGATTTTGTCATAAACAGCGTCGACAAGCGACGCACGCGTGACAATTCCTTTCAGTGAGTCATGATCATCGACAACGGGGACATATTTGACGCCTTGTTTCAGTATTTTGCGGACAACGTCGCGAATGAGTGTATTTTCATGGACTTTATAAACATCCGTTTGCAGCAAATCCGCGACACGCACCGGCTCACTCCGATGGACATCGATCGATTCGACGTCGACGTAACCATAAAAACGCTGCTTCTTCCCGACAACCAGCAGCGTATCCACTCGTTTGTTGCGCATGAGCTGGATCGCCTCGGACAGGGATTTCTGTCTCTTATACACATCTGACGCTGCCGACGAAT
>UQRJ01000226.1 GCA_900543345.1 uncultured Sporolactobacillus sp.
CTACACAAGGCTATTCGTCGGCTGCGTCAGATGTGTATAAGAGACAGTAGAATAGCAGTCACAGAGAAAAAGTGTACAGAGGGATGGGGTGTCGAAGTGGAAAATGAAAGCATGACGGTCCGACGTTTTGTTAACAACGTATTAGTCGGGCACGCCATCGGCATTGTCGCCGGGCTGGTTCCGTCAGCCCTGCTCGGTGAAATCAGTAAGGCCCTGATGGATCGGCTGCCGATTTTTGCCGTGATCTATCAACTGGTAACGATTCTGATGCTGGCGGTGCCGTTGATGATCGGGGCGGCGGTTGCTTTTCAATTTAGGATGAAACCGATCCCGATGGTCTGCACAGCGGCAGTGGCCTGGATCGGCTCCGGTGCATTGCGGTTTACACCAAAGGGCATTATCGTCACCGGCATGGGCGACCTGGTCAATATTCTGGTAACCGTCAGCCTGACGAGCGGCTTGATCTTGATCATCGGCAATCGGCTGCGATCATTTGAGCCGCTCTTGATGTCGCTGATTGTCTGCATCGTGGGCGGCGGCATGGGTATGGCGGTCTTTCCTTTCGTTCACGCGATCACGACTGGGCTTGGCCGGATGATCAATAATTTTGCGGCACTGCAGCCGATTCCGATGGGCATTCTCATCTCCGTCAGTTTCGCGGTCATCATTATTTCGCCGATTTCGACTGTTGCCATTGCCACGGCGATCGGTATGGCGGATATTGCCTCGGGTACCGGAAATCTCGGCTGCGTGGCGGCGGCGGTCGGAATGTTCGTCGGCGGGCTGCGTGTCAACGATCCCGGCCTGTCGCTGTCGATTCTGATCGGCACGCCGAAGATCATGATCGCGACACTCGTTCGTAAGCCGGTCATTGTCACTCCGATTCTCCTCAATGCCGCGCTGCTCGGCATCGTCGGTGCCATAGCGGGAATCAAAGGGACACCGATTAGCGCCGGCTTTGGTTTTTCCGGCCTGGTCGGGCCAATTAATGCGTTGCATTTTATGCCGGGCGGTGCAACCATGGGCAATTTACTGCTCATTGCTCTCGTTTTTTTCATCATTCCGTTTGTCGGCGGTTTTTTTTTCGAGTGGTTTTGCCGATGTGTGCTGCATCTATATCGAGCGGAAGACTATCGCTATTAAACGTTGTAACGGCGGCCGAAAATATTTGGCCGCTTTTTAATAAATAGGGCAAAAATTAAACAAATCTGTAAAAAATGGCTAAAGATGATTGAACAAAATTATAATTTCGATATAATTAAATATATGCCGGATAGCTTAGGCCATAAGGCCTATCTGATCGCAGACGATATAACGTGGTCGGCCGGCAGATTAACCGCTTTCTTTTTCTGCTGCCCCGCTCCGGCATAGCGGCCGTTGTGCCGGAATCCCCGAATCAAAGGAGAGATTCGATGAAACCACACGACGGATATGTTCTGCATCAGCAAACGATGGCCCTTCTTCCATGCGAAGCAGGTGACGGGAGGCTGGAATCGCTGGTTTTGGAGGTCGGCGGTTTGCTGCGAGTCGCGCGTACGCCGCGGCGAATTATCGACGATTCGGCTTGCTATTATGGTTGCTCCTATCTCGGATTGAAACATGCCGCCGGCACACTTGGCTATCGGAGCATGCCGCCGGTCTGCCTCAGTACTACGCTCGAACTTTATTTTTTCCCCCTCATGTCGGATACACAGCGCGGCTGCATCTGGCTGGCGCACTCGCATATCAAAGGATCGGAAGCGGCGGATAAAGACCGCACGCGCGTCTTTCTGACTTGTGGTGAGCCCATTATCGTTTCGATCAGTTATCATGTTTTTTCCAATAAAAATATGCGTACGGCGCTCTATCGCCATCAGATACGTGAGCGCGCCCGGCCGTATCAGCCGGCGGTCGGCAGAAATGAGCGACGGTTGCCGTTTTACCGCTTACGGGCAAACGATCGCGGCCTGTTTTCTATCGATCGCAGTGCGCAGATGGCCGAAGCGGGACGCAGCCCGATGGGAGGCGTATCGCGGCTGGCGGGTTATCGGAGTGATCCTCCAGGCGTTGTTTTTTCAAATGGTTCTGACTAAAATGAAGGTATATACACGGATTGCATCCGCGTTCCGACAGGCGGGCGCATTGACCAATGTCGGTCGTGAGGAAGAGTATCTACTCCGCGCGACCGTCCCTGCAGCATTCCGAAAGCATAACAGGAGAGTTGTCGAATGTGGAAAAAGAATACGCTGGCAAAAGCGGACGATCGCTCGCAGCCGGATAAATCAATGAGCAGACCGGAGATGTGGCTGATGGCCGCACTCTATCTGCTCTTTTCCATTGTCGCGGGTTTTACAGCCGGCAACCGAGTGTTAATCTACGTGCTGATGGAGGTGCAACTGATTCTGTTGGTATTGCTGACCTTGCGCTTTGCGTTGCGCGGCTATCTGCTGGCCGTCGTGCTGGCGTTGATCAGCATCCTGCAGAACAGCCTGAGCGAGGCGGGGCACGCCGTCGATCCTCTGATCGGCCTAATTTATGCCGATGTACTGCTTTGCCTGTCGGCTGTCATCTTTTGTATTAGACGAAGTGAGGTCAGACGCCGGCAGGCATTGAAATTCAAAGACAAAGCAGCGGCGTCTTGGGGTACGGCCTCCGTCACTAAAGAGATTTTGCTGAAAAAAAACAAACAGCTGGAAGTTTCGAACCGTGTGATTCGCAGGGACCGAGCGGAAATGTATCGGTTGGCGAACACCGAATTGCTGACCGGGCTGCCGAATCGTCGCCGTTTTCAGCAGCGACTCGTAGAAATCGGCGATGAGGCGTTAAAAAACCGTCGTTCGTTTTCGCTTATCCTTGTCGATCTCGATAATTTTAAAGCTGTTAACGATACATTGGGTCATCAGCGAGGAGACGAGCTAATCCGCTGGACGGCCGCCGGTTTGAAAAGTGTCACGGCGGATTCGGATTTTTTGGCGCACATCGGCAGCGACGGCTTTGCAATCGTCAACCGGCGTCAGCTGAAAAAGCATGAATTACTGCATCAGCTATGGCAGACGGCCGTACGTCTGCGACAGCCGGTGACGCTCGGCCGGAAAACAATTGTCGTCAGCGCCAGTTTCGGCGTCGCGTCGTTTCCGTCCGATACGGCGGATGTCTTCGAACTGATGCGTTTTGCCGACGCGGCAATGTACGCGGCCAAAAAAGAGGGGAAAAACCGCATCCGCTTGTTCGAACGGTCGATGGCCGAAGCGATTGAACGGGAAGCACGGCTGAATCAGGCATTGCAAAAAGCATTGGAGCGGGACGAAATGCATCTTGTTTTTCAGCCGCAGTATTTCGCCGACAGCGGCAAACTACGGGGATTTGAAGCCTTGCTCCGCTGGCGATCGCCGGAATTTGGATCGGTTCCGCCATCAGTCTTCATACCTCTGGCCGAAAAAAACGGAATGATCGGCCGCGTCGGCGAATGGGTGCTGCGCAGCGCTTGTACCTCGTTTCGTATCTTGCGGGATCAGTTCGGTTTTTCCGGAAAACTGGCGGTAAACGTCTCCATTCGTCAGCTGATGAAGCCCGGTTTTGTACCGGCTGTCACGGCCATTCTGCGGCAGACCGGCTTTGCCCCGCAACAACTGGAGATCGAGATTACCGAAACAACCTTCACAGATTCGTTTGCCGATGTGAATCGAGCCCTTATTGCACTCAAGAAAAGCGGCATTATGGTTGCGCTTGACGATTTCGGTACCGGTTACTCTTCGCTGAACTATCTGCAGCAATTGCCGCTTGATCTTGTAAAAATCGATAAAACATTTGTTGATCGGATCGAGGGAGACGTCCGTGGCAGTCGGTTTATTGACGCAATCATCACCATGGTGCACGAACTCGGTATACCGGTGCTTGCCGAGGGTGTCGAGACGGAGCGGCAGAAGGCGTTTCTGCGTCTGAAACACTGCGATCTCGTTCAGGGTTTCCTGTACGGCCGGCCGATGGAGCGGGATACGCTGCCGGCGCTGCTCGGCTAAAGGTCTCTGCTGAAGAAACTGATCGGCCGATTAACTGATCGGCCATTAAAAGGCGGTGGCCCGCAGCAGCAAGGAAAACGATTTGCCCGATTGTGCCCGTTCGCTAAAAGGCATCAAAGAGCCCTGTTCGTCTCGGCCCGAATTCAAATAAAAGGAGAGCATATTGCGATGAAAAAATCGTTTCTTTTCATATCCGATTTCGACGGCACGCTATCGGAAAAGGATTTTTACCGTGTACTGATCGATCGCCATTATCAAGCCGATCGCGCTAGGCTTTATGCTGACTGGGAAAACAAGACGGTTACCGATCTCGAGTATTTGAGCCGTCTGTTCGCGGGAATCGGCCGCGACGAGACGGGAATCGACGAGGAGATTGATTACATTTCGCTTGATCCGCACGCGAAAGCGGTCATTGATCACGTGCAGCGGCTCGGCGGCGATTTTGTCGTGATCAGTGCCGGAACGGATTACTATATTCGCCGTGTGTTAAAAAAATATGCAATCCGCAATGTGCGTATTTTCGCCAATCCCGGTGTGTATGCAAATCGCGGTATCAAGATCACCGCGGATCCCGCCGGCCGCTATTACTCACCGATGTACGGTATCGACAAAGCTAAGGTAACACGCGATCTTATTAAAGATTACCGGACCGTATGGTTTGCCGGCGACAGCCGTCCGGATTTGGAGGCCGCTCTTTTAACCGACGTCATTTTTGCCAAGGGACAACTGCAGGGTTTGCTGAATGCTCAAAAACGCGATTATGTGGCCATTGACGACTTTAGCGACATTGAAAACTATCTGGGTTGTCATGAGGAGACGTTGCGCACATCGTCGCGCGATTCGTCCTGAACAGGCATGGTGAAGGATTAGCGGCCGCCTGGGGGGCAAAGAGTGTAAAAAGTCAACCGATTCATGCGGCAGAAAAAACTTTTCTGGGTCAAAGGGCTTAATATTCCAGATTATTATGACATATTTCATACTATTTTTACAATCTTTTTTATGCAAAAGTCACACAATTGTTGGCCGATCTGTTATAATAAGAGAAGACAAAGATAACGCTTACAACTGCGCAGCAAGGACGTGATAAAGATGTATTTAGGTGGCTGTCTCTTATACACATCTCCGAGCCCACGAG
>UQRJ01000227.1 GCA_900543345.1 uncultured Sporolactobacillus sp.
AAGGCTATTCGTCGGCAGCGTCAGATGTGTATAAGAGACAGACCTGTTTCCGATCGGCGAGTCGCCCGCTGCACATGAGATAAACGGTAAATGCTCCTGCGCCATTTAACGGCGAACGGTCGATCAATCCGTCGCGATCGATCGTTAAAAAACGGTCGGGATTTCCACCGCGGATTTCATACAAGAGAAGCCGTTCGGCGGCGTCCTGTTTGCGAAGTGCCTGAAAAATCCGTTCGGCCTCTGCTTGAATTCGATCAAGATGCTCTATCGTCAACGGCAGCTTAAGCGGATCGACAGGCTGCAGGACGAGGGAACGTCCGGTTGATGGCTCTTGCACGCGCATCGACTGACGCATACCGGTGCGGGCGCGGTCAACCGTCAGTGTCTGTTCCGTCTGCACCTGTACGGCTTTCTGATTTTTTGGATTAAAATCGAGTCGGACACGACGCGGTCCGTCGATGGTATCGAATAGGCAGGTTCTCCCGGTCAAGCCCTCCGTTTCTGCGAGGACCGTCGTGACGCCGATTAATCCGTGAATCGGCAGCGGCAGATCGCCGTTCGCATTTTTAAACAACAGTCCCGCCTCGGCCCCGTTTGAAACAGGCGGTGTCACGATGCAGAGCATCATATTAAGATGCCCGCGCGGTTCTTCGAGCAGTCTTTTCCATTGGAGCGCAAACGGCGGCTGATTCAATCGGTGACGGTACTCGATCATCGACGTTGACCGCATTTTTTCGGCTAACCGAAAGACGCGCAGTGCTGCCCCGCCGACATGAACATCGGTGGTTGTTAAATAATGGTTGACGTACATCGTTAATCCCTCCCCGGTATTTTGCGAATGGATGATTTTGCGATCGGCGCGCCATTGATTTTCTCCATCTTGGGAATCAATAAAAATCCGCTAAGTAGCGGGTCGTGTTGATCGAGCACGAATTGATGGTGTCCGGTGATCCACGCCGATCCGCTGATGATATTGATCGTTGCCGGAAAAGGGCCGACCTTCGTCGCCATGACCACCTGAGCGCGGAATAATGAACCAACAATGCTTTCATGGACAAACGTTTCACCTTTTTGCAGTTTACCGGTGGCGTGCAGCAGAGCCAGTTTGGCCGATGTTCCCGTCCCGCACGGAGATCGATCGATACCGCCTGGGGGAACGACAACGGTGTTTTTCACGTCTGCCTGCGGATGTGTCGGTTCGGTAAAAAATTCGATGTGCGTCAATCCATGAATAAACGAATTGAGTGGATGAACGACGTCAATCTGCCGATTCACCGCTCGCCGAATGCGAATCGCCGTGGCGATAATCGTTTTGGCATTAGACGGCACTAACTGTAGATTTAGTGCATCGGCCGACACAATTCCATAAAAATTCCCACCATAGGCAATATCGACGGCGACCTCACCGATTCCCGCAACGTTCGTCTTTATTCGTTTGTAGAGGAATGACGGGACATTTTTAAACGATACGGATGTTGCTTTTCCGTGATCGACGTTGATTGTAGCGGTGACCAATCCGGCCGGTGTATCCAGCTTTAACGTCGTCTGCGGTTCTTGGTAAGGTACCAGCCCGCATTCAATCAATGCGGTACAGAAACCGATCGTATCATGGCCGCACATCGGTAAATAGCCGCCGGTTTCGATGTAGATCACACCGACGTCGGCATTGGGACGGCACGCCGGCTGCAGAATGGCGCCCGACATCACGTCGTGGCCGCGCGGTTCGTACATCAGTGCTCGTCGGAACCAGTCGCAATGCCGTTTAATATACAGCATCCGCGCACTCATTGTTTCGCCTTTCAGTTGGGGGGCGCCGCTGATGATCGTGCGCGTTGGATTGCCGCCCGTGTGTGTATCAATCGTCGTCACTAGTTTGTCGACTTTCATCGCCCGACCCCCTCCTTCGCGAAACGATCAAAACTTAGTTTTTTCGTCTCGATGGTTGTCGGCCTGCCGGCGATCATTTCGGCAATTGTCTTTCCAGTAATTGCCGATAAACCAATCCCGTCCCCCTCATGGCCGGCGGCGATAAAATAGCCGGGATAGCGTTTCACGGGGGAGATAATCGGGAAATGATCTTTAGTCCACGGGCGAAAACCGCAGTAGACACGAAGCATGTTCATGTTGGCAATTTTCGGATAGAAACGGATACAGCGTTGGGCGATCGCCCGGACGACGTTCCAATTTATTTTCGCGTCGAATCCGACAAATTCACGGCTGGAACCCAGTAGAAAGTTCTGGCTCTTGGTTGGTTCAAATACGAGTGCGACGCCGTATTTCTTGATATCCTCCGCCACATGGCGACTTTTTCCAAACTTGGACATCAGATAGCCGAACTCCATCACTTTCCGCGGTGAAACCGGCAGCTGGCGGGAAGCGACCAGGATGTAACCTTTCCGCGGCTTGATTGGGATGCTCAGGTCGAGCATACTGCCGATTGCCGGTGCCCAGACACCGGCGCAATTCACGACATAATCGGCGTTAAGCATTCCCCGATCGGTTTCGATCGTATATTGCTTATGGCTGTAGGTCATGGCCTTTACTGTAGTGAATGTCATTAATCGAGCGCCGTATTGCTCGGCTCCCGCAAACAGGGCGTACGCCAGGCGATATGGACTGACGGTCGAGTCCGACGCGCATTCTAACCCTCCCGGTAAGTCGTCGGCCAGATAGATCGATTCATTTTTTAAATCGGAACGATCCAGCATGCGAAATGGCAACCCGACCTTCTTTTGCCCGGCGACCCATTGCTCGGCAGCACTCATCTCTTCCTCGCTCTCACAAACCAGAATGCTGCCAGGTCTTCGATATTCGAAATCCAACGGTAAGGTTTTTGCCAACTGATCGATCAATTGTTGGCTCTGGTAGGTCATTTGGCTGTCGAATCCCGGTTCTTTGTCAATGACGAGGATATTGCCGTCGCAATGGGAACTGGTCCCGCAGGCGAGTTCGCCGCGTTCTACGACCGTCACCTGGTAGCCGAGCTTGGCGGTATAATAAGCGACGGCGCAGCCTTCGATGCCGCCGCCCAATATGGCAACTTCTGTATGCAGCATATTCATTTCATTTTCCTCCTCCCATGAATAACAAAGCAATTATTGTGCCAAATAGGGCGACGGCTGCCTAGACAGAACGGCCATTTTGTGGTTAGATTTATGTAAAAAGTGTGAATTTTCATGCGAGAGAGGGGAGACTGAATGAAACATCTCTTGCCTGATCTGCAGTCGCTGGTTCGCCGCGACTTCGTGGTGATTGAACAAAAACAATGGCCGAATTTCGCACCGGATGATGACAATCGACTTGTTTTTATTAGACGATCGACCGAACAGCTGGGTATACTGTCTTCCCATGCCTGCAGAATGGCCAGAAAGTATCGCCTGCCGCTGAGTGAGTTGGTGATGCAACACGGATCTTGCATCGGCGGTGATCACCCTTGGCGTATGGTCGAGGAAAAGGCCGCCGGTAATGATTATTTATTACTTCTTCGGGGCGGCCGGCCGCTTGGCTATTTGAAAACCAACGAACTCGTTGTTCCGCTGCTTGAGGCCTATCGGTATTTGCGGGCCTATTTCGACACGATTTTAAATACGACGGACGGCAGTATTTCGGTCATTGATGAAGATTTGCAGACCATTGTCTGGACTGCCGGGGCGGAGAGATTATTTTCAATTAAAAAAGAAGCGATTCTCGGTAAGCCGATGACCGAGTTCTTTCCGGAGAAGCAGCTCTATAATCTTCGATCGATAAAAACGGGAGAAGGCGTCTATCATAAGCAGCATCAGCCCAGAGACGATCTCTTCGTCTTACTGAATTCAAACCCGGTATACGTCAACGGCAAAATTGTCGGTGTCGTGACTTGCGAGAAAGATGTGACGGACCAGGTCCGGCTTAATGCCGAGTTAACTTCCGCCCATCAGACCATCAAAAAATTGCAGGAGAAAGTTTCACGAATAAACCAATCGGCCGATCCTTTTCGGAGGATTAAGGGAACCAGTCGGGCCATACGGCGGACGATTGACAAGGTGAGACAGGTCGGAACGATTCAGGCGAGGGTACTTCTCCAAGGTGAATCCGGCGTTGGCAAAGAATTATTTGCCGAAGCGCTTCACGAGATGCGGGCCGCGAAAAACGCGCCTTTCATCGCGATTAATTGCGGCGCAATTCCCGAGGCGCTGTTCGAGAGCGAGCTATTCGGCTATGAAAGGGGTGCTTTTTCCGGGGCGAGCTCCTATGGAAAAAAAGGTAAGTTCGAATTAGCCGAAGGAGGGACCCTTTTTCTCGATGAAATTGGCGAACTAGCGCTAGATATGCAGGTCAAGCTGCTTAGGGTGTTGCAGGAAGGAAGTTATTATCCGGTCGGCGGTACGAAGCTGAAGAAAGCGAATTGTTTCATTATTGCCGCGACAAACAAAAATCTGGAAAGTCTGATGAAGCAGGGAAAATTCAGGGAGGATCTGTTTTATCGTTTAAATACTGTCACGATTACGGTGCCGCCGTTGCGGGAACGCATCGATGATGTCATTGAGCTCAGCCAGCAATTTATTTATGAATTTTCCAATAAGTACAACCGGCAGGTTAAAGAAATCCCGAAGGAAATCATGATTGATTTACTGCATTACTCATGGCCGGGAAACATCCGCGAACTGCGTAATGTCATTGAACGATTGGTTATCTTTGCCAAAGACGGAAAGCTGGATCGATCCGATCTACCGGCGAATATTCGCCACCGGGAACAGAATCATCAAATGGCACTGCGTCTGGTTCCTGAAACATGGCGGCAGCGGTCACTGGAAGAGGCGATTAAAAGCTGCGAAGAGCGCGTCATTAAAGCAACACTCCGACAGACTCATAAAAATAAAAATAAGGCTGCCGACATGTTGGGAATTTCCAGAGCGACACTTTACAATAAAATGAAGAAATTAGGTATCCTTTAATCCATAATTAAAACGGGTGACGCTGCCGGAAACGGTACCGCTGGCCCGTTTTTCAATCCCGTTAATTTTTCTTGGTGCTGCTATACGCTGAACGATTGAGGTGGTCAATGAGCTCGTGTCATTTTTTCGGCAAAAATATTTTTAGTCAATGATTAATCTGTCTCTTATACACATCTCCGAGC
>UQRJ01000228.1 GCA_900543345.1 uncultured Sporolactobacillus sp.
GGGCTCGGAGATGTGTATAAGAGACAGTTTTATCCGTTCCTGGATCGACAATACCTCGGTGACCGTCCGATCGACATCATCGAGTAACGCAAGCGTGCCGTACACCGGATAACAGGCAGACTGCAGCCGCACCCGGCGGTCTTTAATCGTTTTTTTGACCGCCGCACATTTCTCCGCCATCGCCGGGCGATAGCGATCGGTCAGGAAGGCCAGCAGGCAGGCCAAACTTTGCAAGGGGTCGTTCTTGCGAAAACCGTACTGCTGCAACGCAGAAAAATAGTGCTCTTCCCGATCTACTAAGGCCTCGGCACGTTCATCCAACCGTGCCAGCAGGACGACCAACGTCACATCGCCTTTTTGCGTCAGAAAAAAGTGACGTTTCTTCAACAACCCATAAATCGTTTCCCCTTTTTCCAACACAGCATTCGGCCGGTCTTCTCCTGAACAGGTCAGAATCGCCGCAGCCAAATAGGTCTGTTGCGATCGGGAAAAGCCGTGTTCGATCAATCTCCGATTCATTTGAAGCAGCAAATCCACATCCGGTCGGCCTTTTTGTTCCGCCAGCAGCATCGCATCCAGACAATAGCGAATATCTCTCGTTAAAGCAGAAAACCAGCCGGCGCCCTTTTTCATGCGACGATCCAGATGATCAAATTCTTCTGCGGAAAAATACTTACCGGCCGCCGTAAACTGCGAGGCGACAAGCAGACGCGTTGACACCGAAATCATCCTTAGCACCTTCGATACGGCTTTCATATTCTGCGTCAATAACTCGATTGTCTGATCCGGTTGAACAGCCACGATTTCACCTCCAAAAGGCAACGTTTCCTTTATTTTAACATAGTCGATCTGATTGTTATGTAAAATATAAATTGCATAATGACGGATATATGTTACAATACGCATAAGGAGCTGGAAATCGGATTGATTAATCGTTTGAAAATTGCCCGTATTGAAGCGGGTATGACGCAGCTGCAGCTTGCCGAAAAGATCGGCGTCACGCGCCAAACGATCGGTTTGATCGAAAAAGGTGCCTATAACCCGACATTGAACCTCTGCCTGGCGATCTGCCGCGTACTCGGCAAAACACTGGACGATCTATTCTGGACGGAGGAGGAACCGAACCATGAAAAAAATTAAAGACGAACGACTACAACTGATCACGCTGAAAAATATCCGTATTGCTTTTGCCTTTCAGACCTGCGCCTTGCTGGCAGCGTCTATATATACGGCGTTTACTAAGGGACCGAATGCGGCGATTGATTCGCCGGTTTTTCTAATTATGATGCTCTCCGGGACTCTACTGGCCTGGCTGCAAACGCGCGTATCCGGCGACATCGAAGCATCAAAACCGAAGCGGAAAAAGCCGCATCCCTATTTCTTTTATGTACTAATCGCCTTGGGAACGGGATTGCTCATCAGCCTTATTTTCTTTTTCGCCGACCGCGCCCATCCTTGGTTTGCGCTGACCGGCGGCGGAATCTTTTTCATCTGCATGCTGGCGGCCTACACGGTCATGTACTATCAGCGCAAACGCCGCGAACGCGATGAGGAGGACTGACTCCATGGCATTCTGGACAAATTTTAAGGAACGCTACATTTTTCGCTGCTCGGACTGCGGCCGGGAAATTAAGCCGGGCGAATTCATGAGTATCATCGCCACCGTCCCTCAAGAAAGCCGTTACGGCATGACCGAAGTCATCATCAATCGTTACATCAAAGTCAGCGGCGGCAAGATCTATTGCCGGCATTGTTTTGAGCGGCGCTTCACTAATCACTAAAATCACTAACTATTACAAATCACCATAAGGCTCCCTTCGCTCGTTTAGAAATCTTTTTTTAAAAAAATTCGTCTAGAGAGACTGTAAGAGCAGATAGCTACGATCAAAGCGATTCCCATAAGCTCAAATGTGAATTTCTGTAACTTGTGCGAAAAGAAATAATTAATAATACCAGATAGCAAAAGTAACATGAAGATAAAGCAGATCGAAGCAATCAGTGCCGCTCGCTGACCAAACTGATAATAGAGTGGGTAAGTGATCCCGGTGAGAATAACGACTGTTGAGAGCGACAGCAGCAGGGATGACAATAGGGAAAAATGCAGGAAACGTTGATCCACAAACAAGCTCAGCAGCAATATGCATATAAAAATCAGGATATACGTAAACATCCACCAGGCGCCGATCATTACATATTTTGAACGGACGATTATCGCCCGGCTGACCGGTAGGCTGAGCCGCATCCGTTGATGAAGACGTTCGTCCTCTTTTGTTCCAAAAACCGCTTGCAAGCAGATCATATAGGCAATCAGACCGGTAACCAGGCTGAATATCAATGTATTTTCCGCTGCCGTTACATCACTATTGACCACCATAATAAAAAAGACGATGAAAGGAGCAGGAGCAATCACGCTGACGACTCTTTGTGTGCGCATTTCCATTTTCATCAAATTAAGCATCACAACTGCCTCCTCGTTGCTCGATTAGAAATCTCTTTTCAGAAAAATCCGTACGGAAATCACATAAGAACATGCCGCGACAACGAGAGTGACCGCAGCAAAAACAAGCAACAGTCCCACCGGAGAGATATCTGTAACTACCTTTAAACCGATGAACTGGTTAATGGTCCCGGTCAGTGAAATCATGGCAAAAAAGAGAAAAAAAACGACCAATTGAGCAATACGATAACCAAACCAATAATAGAGCGGATAGGAAAGCCCGGTAAAAAGGACCGTGATGCAAAGCGACAACAATATCGACATCGGAATAGAAAAGGCGACCGACATTTGTCCGGGAACAAGCCGCAAACTCATGTTCAACAGAAGACTCAACGCGTAGGCGATCAGCCACCACACCAAAATCATCATATACTTGGCGCGGACCACTGCAATGCGTGAAACCGGCAAACTGACCAGTAGCCAATTATTTGCACGCTCTCCTTCCGTTGTATTAAAATTTGATTGAATACTCATCAAGTAGCCGATAAAACCAACGCTTACAGAAAAAAACAGTGTATTTAGAACGACAGAATGTGCGAAATTATCGCTTGCCGTTACGTAAAACAACACCAAAATAGAAAAGACGACGATCAGGGCTGTTTTGTTCTGCGTTCGTATTTCTTTTTCCATTAGATGTAGCATCGTCAATACCTCCTGTTAGACGTCGTTGCGGTCAAATATGCGCAGCGAGACGCGATAAGAAATGAACAACGATAAGATGGCAATTATTAAGAGTGCCGTCACAAGCAGTAGCTGAACGTCACCACTGGACAGCCAACGATTGGCACGATTATAAAACTCGCCGTGCCCAACGACCATAGCCACAATTCCTGCGACAAACCCGATTTGAGCGATGGTATGCATCCGCTGTAGACCGTATCGGTAATTAAGTGGGAGACAAAGTGAAATCAGGATTAAAGACAGACAGCAGGCCAACGTCAAAAAGAGAATATCGGTGTGCCAACGAATTTCTTTCGCTACTGCTGACGTGACCATGCGTAAAAGCGCAGTTGTCAGATACACAGCACCGACCCAGATCACGTTCACTATATACCGTGCCTTCAGCAACATTCGTCGCGTCACCGGCAGGCTGATCAGTAGGCGATAGTGAGTCTGTTGACGTAAGTTCACTGCCACAATAAGAATAGTGAAAGCACCCAAAACGACCGACTCGATCATCATGCCGTCGATTATGATTGATAGAAAATAAACGATTAAGACAAAAGCGGCGATCATCCATTTCCCGCGTATCCGCAGCTCTTTAAGCAGTAAAGCATACACAGCCGCTCACCCTTCCGTCTGCGGCTGCCGCTGGGCCTGGACAATATAGTACATGATCTCCTCCAGGTCGGGCCGTTCCAAATGCAAGCGCTTATTATCCGGCAACCTCTCGGCCTCGGTCCGCGTCATAAATGCTTCAAAGCCGAGTGGCCCTTGCTTCAGATAGATCGGCCGCGCCGCCTGTACTGCGGCCTCGTCGCCCTGCGGCCCTTTGACGAGCATATACGACTCGGCCAGCTCGTCGGCCGGCTTGCTGAAGATAATGCGGCCGTCAAGAATGAAAGTCAGATAATCAGCGACTTTTTCCAAATCACTCGTAATATGCGTGGAAAAAAAGACCGACGTCTCACCATTCTGAATCACGTCCATCAATAGATCGAGCAATTCGCGGCGGAAAACGGGATCCAAGCCCGATGTCGGTTCGTCCATGATGATCAACTCGGCATGATGCGACAGTGCCACAGCAAGCGCAAACTTCATCTTCGTTCCTTTGGACAGGTCTTTCATTTTTTTATCGAGCGGCAGGCCGAACAGCTTGGCATAGCGGTAAAACCGGCTGTCGTCCCAGCGCGTGTAAAACGGTGCGATCACTTGCTTGTTTTTCTCCGCCGTCAGATGGCTATAAAAGACGTCCTGATCGTAGACAAAGCCAATCCGCTGTTTCAATGCCACACCGTCTCGGCGAAACGGGCGGCCGAACAGCTGAACCTCCCCTGTATCAATGTGCACCAAGTCCATGATGCAGCGGATCGTCGTACTTTTTCCTGCCCCATTGGGACCGATAAAGCCCATGATGTATCCCTTTGGTAATGCAAAACTGATGTCCCGCAGTGCAAAACCTTTGAATTGTTTACCGACATGTCTAAGTTCGAGAATCGGTTCCATCGTCATTCCTCCCTGTACCACTTGCGAATCTGCCGAATGATCGCCTCCAGCGGCAAGCGGTTTTCCCGGCAAGCGGCAATCATGCGGTGCAGTTTCGCAAGTAATTCATCTTGTCGTTTTTTGCGCAGTTCTTCCCGGCTGCGTTCGGTCACGAAATAGCCTTTGCCGGGCACCGCTTCAAGATAGCCGCCTTGCTCCAGTTCGGCATACGCACGCTTTGTCGTGATGACACTGACCGCCAACGCGCGGGCCAGTCGGCGGATTGACGGCATCCGCGTACCGCCGGGAATGCGGCCGTCAAGAATCTGCGCGGCAATCTGCATTTCAATTTGCTCGTAGATCGACTGATCGGCAGTATGTGAGCTGTCTCTTATACACATCTCCGAGCCCACGAGACCCTAAGACATCTCG
>UQRJ01000229.1 GCA_900543345.1 uncultured Sporolactobacillus sp.
GGCAGCGTCAGATGTGTATAAGAGACAGTCATAGGGGACGGTAATTTTGATATTGTAGCTCTCACCACGAACAAGCCTGACCTTTTTCCCATTTAATAGGCAGATTTTGCAAGCATCCGTCAGGATTTTCTTCTGATCGGACGTCAGCGATTGATAGCTGTCAATGAGCAACTTGATATTAAAACTCTGCGGTGTCTGGCCAAGATACATCATCGAGCGCAGCGGGATGTCACTAATCGTCCGATGATCCTCAGACTGGATAATCGTGTCGGTTGCATTAATCACTGTATCGACCGCTTTATCGCTCAGCGCCGCTTCAATATTTTCCTCAATGATTCGATGGGTAATAAACGGGCGGACCGAATCGTGCGTCACAATCACGTCATCGTCGCCGATGCCGCTCGTTCGATCAATATAACGAATACCGTTCATGATCGACTCATTTCGGTCCGACCCACCTTCAACGATCACGATCCGATCGGTTTTGCCAATAAATTTTTCAACAATATCGCCAGTGTAGCGCATCCATTCACGATGTGCGATGATGATAATCTTCTCAAAGCGATCATTGAGCAAAAATTTTTCAATTGTATGAATGATAATCGGTTTATTATCGAGCAGTAGATATTGTTTTGGCATTTGTGTGTTACCCATCCGTGTGCCTCTTCCGCCCGCCAGTATTTCCGCATAAATCATAATTTCATTCATCTCCCGAATTTGATAAACTTATCTGTCTTGTGCTTTATATGTCGTTTTATTTTGGTGATGGCTGCATAAATTGATTGACAAATACCGCCACTACTATTTCTTGACGATCCTGATTCAATTTATCAAAAGTCAAATATAAAAGCAAATTTACATTTTATTTACATAAAAATCATCTAACTTTACATCATGTAATATCGTGCTGAAAACCGCCGAATATCTTCAGCGTAGCACAAAACCGGAAAAAAGAAAGAGATTTCTTTACTACAGACAAGGTGACTGGCGGAAGCGTTCAGCCTATTCTATTCATTCGTCGGCCAGCAAAAAAATGCGTCCTAATCGGTTATTTTCCGTCTAATAGCTCAGCGGCCCCCCACTTCTTTGACTTTTTAACGAATGTTAATCAATAATTAAGTTTGTTGAGATTTAATGAATGGAGATCATCCGAAGAGGGGATCGGCTTGATCGATCGATTGAAAGCATTTTTACAGCACTATCGTTTCTTCTTTTATATGGCATTCTTTTCTTTCTATCGGCGATGTTTGCCATTGAAACCGAACCAAGTGTTATTATTTTCCGACTCGCGGGCGACGCTCAGCGGCAACTTGTTATTCATTCGCAACGAACTGACAAACTACCCGTATGAGGTGCAATGGGTGCTAAAGGGCGGATTTAAAAAAAGGCGGCCAATTCGCGATTGGTTTCGATTACCGTATTTATTGGCTGTTTCCAAATATATCGTTGTCGATGATTTTTGTCCGGTGATCTATCCGCTCCATTTTCGCAGTGAACAAAAAGTGATCCAAGCCTGGCACGCAATCGGCGCGCTGAAAAAAGTCGGTTTCAGTCGAGAAGGGTTGCCAGGCGGACCGATTGCTCATTCAATCACTCACCGCAATTACACGGATACGATCGTCAGCGCGCCGACGTTGGTAAAAAATTATGCCGAGGCCTTTCACATTGCCCCGAAAAAAGTGCATGTGATCGGCGCGCCGCGGACCGATATTTTTTTTAATCGAAACTTTCTACAAAGTGCTCGGGAAAACTTTTTTCGGATTCATCCCGATTGGCGCGGCAAGAAAATCGTTTTATTCTGTCCGACTTTTCGCGGCCGAGGTCCGAAAGACGCTTATTACAATCTCGATTGGATCGATTTTACCGGATTGAAGCAAAAATTAGGCGACGGCTATCGGATGATCGTCAAGTTGCATCCGTTCGTGCATCAGCGACCATATTTTTCCGAGCGGGAATCATTTTATCTCGACCTATCCGATCATCGGGAGATCAACACCCTCTTACCGGTGATCGATGTACTGGTTACCGACTATTCATCGGTTATCTTTGAAAACGCGCTGCTGCGCAAGGCGGCGGTCTATTTCGTACCGGATCTGGACAATTACCGGCACACGCGAGACTTTTATTATCCGTTCGACAAATATATTTACGGACCGCTGGTGCACAACTGGCGGCAATTGGCCGAAGCAATTCCGACTGCCAAAGCAAACGATCCGCGATTGGACGATTTTCTGAATTTTTTCTGTCGCGCCTGCGACGGTCGTCAAAGTCGACGCTTCGTCCGCGAGCTTATTCTTGAGAATCGGTCATAGATAGGGAGCACAACGATGCCGACGTTTATCATTAAAATTTATTTTCGATGGCTAAAATGTATTTATTTTTTCATGAAAATGTTGCGATCACAGCGAAAAATCACGATGATTAGCCGTGAATCCGACAGCATCCCACCGGATTTCCGCCTCGTTGCCGACGCGATCCGTCGACGCGATTCCGACTGCAAGGTCGTCATCCTACCAAAGATGCTGCATAAAAATTGGCGAAGTGCAGTCCACTATGCGTTTCATATGTATCGGCAAATGTATCACCTGGCAACAAGTCGAGCCGTTCTGCTCGACACGTACTGCATCCCCGTCAGTATTCTGACACATAAAAAATCGCTGACCGTCGTGCAGATGTGGCATGCGATGGGCGCGCTGAAAAAGTTCGGCTACAGCGTGCTCGATCGTCCCGGCGGCTCGACGCGGCAAATGGCCCGGCTGATGAATATGCACCGCCACTATGATTTTGTGCTGGTCAGCAGCCCGGCTTGCGTGCCGTATTTTTGCGAAGCGTTTGACATCTCGCCGAAAAAAATCGTTGTTCTCCCGCTGCCGCGGACGGACTTGCTTCGCGATCAATCATTTATGGAGCGAAAAAGAGAAGAAATTTACCGTGCCTATCCAATTTTAAAAAAGAAAAAAAATATCGTTTGGTTTCCGACGTTTCGAAAAAAAAGGCATATTGATCTCACCGGTTTGATCAAACAAATTGATTTCAGCCGTTATAATCTTGTCGTTAGTCCGCATCCGCTGATGCACGTCTCGTCGCATCATCCAGGCGTGATTGTTCCCCGCCGCTTCAGCTCCCTGGAACTGCTCTCTATCAGCGACTTTATCATCAATGATTACTCAGCATTTATTTTTGAAGCGGCGATGACGAATAAGCCGATGTTTTTTTACACACCCGACTTACAAGATTATGTTACTGAGCGTGATTTCTATATCGACTATCGCAAAGAAATGCCCGGCCCCATCTCAGATAGCGCAGCGGCAATCGTCAAAGCAATTGAGAGCGGACGTTGCGACACGTCGCGAAACCGTACCTTTTGTGCAAAATACATTGCTGCCGCACCGGGCGATTCGGCGACAGAGCAGGTCGTTTCTCTTTTACTCCACCATCTTGATGCATAGGCGGATCGGTTTATGAATAAACTAAACTTTTTTCTTTTGAAATTCGCGCAGATGTATGATTCGCTTTCTTTTTTGCTGCCCGAAAAAGGATAAGCCCACGACCGTTCAAACGTATGGCGGTCGTTTTATTATTAAAAAGATAACGAGAAGACTGTTAATCTTCTCGTTTCCGTGAAGCCCCGATGCACATTAACTAAAAAGAGATAATTGATGCGCCATACTGTAAGCGACCCCATCATGGTCGCAGTCCAGTGTAATAAAAGAACTCCGCGCTTTAATCAATGAGATCGCATTACCCATGGCTACTTTTATTGAAGCCACACGAAACATCGGCAAATCATTCTGACTGTCGCCAATCGCAATGATATGCTTGCGATCAATACCGTAATGATCTGCCAGAATTTGTACGCCTTTCCCTTTATCAATACGACTTGCATTGAACTCCAGTGTGTAACCGACCGCATTCATGCAGCAAACATTCGGATACGATCGAAAATGTTGTTTGAATTGAACTAATGCATCGGCATTATACGAGAAAACAAGAAATTTATAGACAGTATGCCCGCTGCGGACAAATTCATTGATTTTGCAGCAGGGCTTCCACCCCGCTTGTGCGAATTGTACTTGTGCCCTGGCCCACGCTTTTTTCGACATGTCCTTTGTCAGGTGCTTTGCAGCCCGGTTCAGTTCATTTTTTAAGATCTTTTCTCCATTGGTAGGCGACAATAAATGATGCCGGGTAGTTAATTCATAGTAAAGATGCTGTTGATCGGCATAGGCCATCATCGCAAGGACCGTCTCCTGGCAGAGCGGCGTTTCATCCAATAGTTTTCCTTTGTGATCATAAATGGTTGCGCCATTTGAAGCAATAACCGGTAAACTGTCCGCATTGCCGAGTAATGTATAAACATCCATAGCCGCTCGTCCGGTTGAGATGGCCACAATGTGTCTCCTCGACGCTTTATGCAGCGCATCCAGATTTTTTGAACTGATGGAATGGTCTTTATTTAATAGCGTGCCGTCTAAATCGATCGCGATAAGTTTCAAAAGCGGGCCCTCCTTGTAAGGAATTGTGATCAAGTCTTACTTCTTTAATTTTGTTGTAAACAATATCGACTGACCTGCAACGACCCTGCCACTGGCGGACCATTCAAAAACAAAGTTCCCGCTTGCTGTATTCGTAACGACAATGGGGACTACCGTCCCTTTTCCCTGCTCCCGAATGTAATTAAAATCTGCTTGCATGACCGGGTCTCCCGTCCGGACATGATCTCCCACTTTAACTAGGCTTTCAAAGCCATGTCCCTTGAGTTCTACTGTATCTAGGCCAATGTGAACCAGAATATCTTCACCCAATTTCGAGCGAATGCCGAACGCATGCTTTGTTTCAGCCAGTTGGATGATTTCTCCATCGGTCGGCGCCACTAACGTTTGAGTACGGATCTCCGGTTCCACTGCCATTCCTTCCCCCATCATCTTTTGTGAAAAAACCGGATCGGGTACATCCGTAATCGCTATTGACTGCCCAGATAGCGGAGCATATACGTTTTCCGCTCTAACGGACCTGTCTCTTATACACATCTCCGAGCCCACGAGACCCTAAGACATCTCG
>UQRJ01000230.1 GCA_900543345.1 uncultured Sporolactobacillus sp.
AGGCTATTCGTCGGCAGCGTCAGATGTGTATAAGAGACAGATCGTATAGGCCGGACCATATGACTTTCCCAGCGGTGCCCGGGCGATTGGATACAATTCATCCAAATGGGTCAGTTTTTTCGGATCGATTTTGTCAATCAATCCTTCGGCAATTGCTTGTTGAGCGAAATAATCGGATAGATAGACGACATCGACTTTTGAACTGCCCTGACGAATTTTGTTTAGACGATCGGCATTATTGCCCGTTTCAATGACGATTTTGACATGATTGGCTTTTTCAAACGGAGCATATACATTTTTTTTAAAAAAATCCTGACTGAACCCCCAAGTGGAAATGACTAATTCTTTTTCATGTGACTGACTTGCCGACTGGCCCGATCCGCTGCAACCGGCGAGCAAAACCATGGCCAATGATAGTGTTGATAATAATGCGATAACTTTCTTCATCATGACTATTCCCTCCAAAGCTGATCATTGAATTTATATAAGAATATAATGCTCACAAAATAGGCGAAGTCCGGATAATTCCGGAGCGACGATGTCGATAGAATATAATTAAAGCCCGGGACACGCAAAACGGTGTGAATTTCCCGGGCTATCGCAGTGCAATCAAATTCTGAAATTTGTCCACTGTTTTTCATAGTCCGATAATTTCAATGGTTATCAGGTAGAAACGCCCGGACCGTATTACCGGGCATATATGAAAATTCATTCATGCAGTTGTCAAGGCTCAAAAAAGCAAAAAACTCCTGATTAGAATTGGCTTCCAATCAGGAGCTCTTTTTTGTAAACAAAAAATGGCCGCTTATTGATTACAATTTGTCCTTTCCTTAAGATTTAATCAAAAGGAAAGCGACAATATTTTTACTGGTCTGAAATGACGACATTGGTGATCGTCCATGGCGTTGCCGGGTCGTAATCCCTTAAAACGGCTTCTACCGACAGCCCCAATTCAATTTCCAAACGTTCTCTTAATCTTTTCTTGAAAATGCGCGACATCTGATAATCGACTTCCTGCTGTAGCGAAGGAACTTCCTGCTCAAGAATACGTGAACGAGGCGATCGCCTGTGCTTCGCTTTGAAAAAAATCAAATCATCAAGTATTTCGATTTTCAATTTGACAGCGCCGCTACCAAACAATTCTTTACCGATTTGATTATAGATTTGATACAACGTCTTCTTAAAATCGTTCGAATCATTAATAATGACTATCGCCTTACCATCTAATCAACACTGGACTTTAGCATTTATTATAAGTATTTTTCAATTTGTCCGCAAGAGATGAAAATCATATTTCACTATTATTTTCGCGTAAGTTATATTTTTCCATTGGAATTTAATTTTGTTTTGTCAAAAAAGGTTGAATGTATACGATAAAAGGTGATGTTTATCGATTTTCAAGTCGTTTGAATTGGTCAGGGATTGCTTTCCGTGGGGAGGAACGTTTTGTTGACTGAATGATCAGACTAGTCACTGATGCCTACTAACTTAAGTATGCATAATTGTGAGTGTAATAGGAAATATATTGATTCACTTCAGTGCGTCAAGTGTGACCTTGGCGGCTTCGGCAATCAGCGCATTGTCATAGGTGGCATTTTTCGCGTTGCGAGTGGACACAATGGCGATGATAATGGGCGCTCGGTCCGGCGGCCAAACGATGGCAATGTCGTTTCGCGTTCCATACCCTCCGGCTCCGGACTTATCGGCAACTTCCCAGCCTTTTGGTGCGCCGGCACGGATCAGTGGGTCTCCGGTAATGTTTCCACGCATCCAATCTGTGAGTATTTTACGTTTATCAGTTGCGAGCACATTACTAATCGTGAAGGCCTTAAGGTCGGTAGCGAGCGCTCTTACTGTACTTGTATCGCGGTGGTCTCCCGGTGTCGCTTCGTTCAGATCTGTTTCCAAGCGATCGGCCGCGGTCATCCGATCGCCAATTTGCCTAAGTGCTTTTTCAAATCCATGAGGACCGCCCAGTTTTTCAAATAAGAGGTTCCCCGCCGTGTTATCGCTGTAGCGAATGGCGGCCGCGCAAATTTCTCCGAGAGTCATACCGGTGTCCACATGTTTCTCCGTTATTGGCGAATACGTCGCAAGGTCATCTTCAGTATAGGTGATGACTTCATTTAATTGACCAATGGAGTTTTGCTGCAGCACTGCCCCTGCAGCCAGAGCCTTATAGGTCGAGGCATAAGCAAATCGCTGATTGGGTCGATAAGCGATTTTCCGATTTGTACCGGTCTCAATCGCATAGACGCCGAGCCGGGCGTTAAATTTGCGCTCGAGTTGGTCAAACTCACGGTTTATGAGGGATGCCGGTATTTTTTTGACTGCCTTTTCGCGCTTGTCAGCAGGGCTTTGGGCACTCACCGACCGGCCGGCGAAGGGGAGAATGGCAAGCACTAATAAAAGCGGGGTAAATAGAATGGTTGTACTGAAATGATAATGTGTTTTTCTCAAAATCTTAGCCTCTTTTCTATTACAATCGACATCCCATAAATAAGCCGCTGATGACCTACGCTGACGCCTCGGAATCTTGCCGGAGATTAAGCGCCACCGGGCGCCGTCGACTGTTATGGACGATCCGTGCAGCGCTGCACCTCGGGATCAGTATTCCTGAAAAGCTCCGCCTTTTCTCAGTACAGCACATTTATAATCCACGGCTTAATTAATCATCGCTGTAAAATTTGCGTTTAAAGTGAACAAGGGTAAGAAGCGGCCAGATGATGTCATAGCTGTGATAATGCATATAGAATGCACCGGCCATTCCTCTGCCCTTCGGATAATTCGCGGCCCATGGTTCCTGGGCATGCACATTGGTCAGAAGTGAAATACCGCCTTCAATGGTCGATGTCGTTGTTTTTGCGGCCGCGATCAATGCATCGGTTGCCCAAGCCGTTTGCGTCCGCGTGCTGATGCCGAGAGGGATATATTTCTTTTCGGTATCGCTTTTGCAGGATTCGCCCCAACCGCCGTCTGCGTTTTTAATCTTTAGCAGCCAATCGACGGCCCGCTGAATCGTGGGATGGTCCGGCGACAGGCCGACGGCGATCAAGCCTGTTACGGCAGCCCATGTTCCATAAATGGAATAAATGCCCCAGCGTCCGGGCCAGGATCCATCGGGATTCTGGTGACGGATCAGCCATGCGCAGCCGTTGCGAACAATCGGGCTCTGCCAGGCGATATCGGTTGCTGTTCCGAAGAAATGCAGAGTCCTTCCTGTCAGATCCGCGGTCGACGGATCGACTAGAATGTCTTCGGCTTGCTCAATCGGCAGCAGAGTAAGCAACCGTTTATCGACCTTTCGTTCGAAAGCGGGCCAGCCGCCGTCATCATTCTGCATCGCCAGTACCCAGCTCACACCCCGATCCCATGCTTCGCGATAACGGCCGCCTGCAGTGGATAAGAGCTGTATAGACCGCAATGCTGCTGTGGTATCATCGACATCCGGATTGATTGTATTTATATTGGAGAAGCCCCATCCTCCGGGTTGAACCGCCGGCCGATGAAACATCCAGTCGCCGTAGCTTGATTGCTGCCGGCTGAGCAGATAATGGTTGGCTTGTTGAATCACGGCGGATTCAGGAGAAAGTCCGGCTTCCTGTAGGGCGTAACTAATCAACGCGGTATCCCAGACGTTTGCCGAAGTATATTGCACGTGCGCCTGCCCCTCGATTTGACAGATCCAGGTTTCAATTCCCTGAACGGCTCGGCGGATCACGGGATCTGTTTTGGAACGGCCTCTGGCGAGCAGGGCATAAATCATTAGAAAAGTGGCGCTAAAGTAACTTTCAAGCGTTCCGTCCGGCTCGATCCGCGTTAACATGTAGTGTTCTGCCCGATTTAAGGCATCGTTATGAATCATTTCCGGCAGACCGACCAGCGCTTCAATTCCGCTGGCAATCAGATCGACAACGGATTGCACCGCCGAATCGCGGATGGGGGGAACCTCTACCGTTGATTGGCGCGCTACGGAAAGTTCGGACAGATCGGGGGTCCGGCTTGTTTTAATACTGAACTGCTGATCGGATAAAATAGCAATTGGCGCAAAGTTAGCCCGGGTAAAGACAGCCAAATCGAAAAAATTAAGCGGAAAGGAGAGCGGAAGCAGCACGATCTCGACAGGCAATTGGAAAAGATCCTGCCATGAGTACTGACCATTAATGGCCAACATAATTTTTGTAAATGTACTTGTCTGTTTGAGGCCGCCACGGGATGAGATAAATTTTTTTGCTTTCGCCAACCGGATATCCTCCGGTTTCAGAAATTGCGAATACAGGAGTGCAAAATAGGCTTCAACAGTTAGTGAATGGTTTCCATCCGCTTCATCATGAAATAATTTCCATGAGCCATCCGCTTCCTGCTTTGACATGATCCGCTCAACAAGCGCATGCAGCAAATTATCATTTTCAATCTCCAACATGCGCAGCAAAATAACCATATAACAGTCTGTTACCACTCCGGTTTCGAATGGATAATTCCATGAACCATCGGCTGACTGATCATGACGCAACACCTGAATCAAGCGATTGATTTCAGCCGTAATCTGATCTGCGGACATACTACCCCTTCCTTCCGCCGGCAGTTTTTATTAACCTATTCGCTGAAAAAAAGTTCATGAACCGAATCTGATCGCCTAGTACTCATATCCCGTGCATGCACGTTGTCTGAGATGAGGATGCTATAACGACTGGCTGTCTGGTCACTTTCCATTTGTATACAAATGCGGAGTATATAATCTTTTCCGTTATTGCACATTAGTTTACAGTTTCAGTAATAGAGCGAAACTTTGTAAAAAGATGATTAGCTTCTCAGTTAAATTTGGAACATTGTTTGGCTATTTTGCTGAAGATCCAATGATTAATACGGGTTAAATCGATTAAATGAATATGCCATGACCTGTATGGAAATAACGCTTTTCACAAAAAGAAAAAAAGATGATTCCCGTCCGATCACAGGAACCATCTTTTCAATTTGCATCTGATTAATCGTATTGCTGTCTCTTATACACATCTCCGAGCCCACGAGACCCTAAGACAT